>JBKPKC010000291.1:0-5151 GCA_046765595.1 Nitrospirota bacterium | reverse complement strand
TCACGACAGCTCCGGTCAAGCCCCATCCCGCGACAAACCAATAGATCGTTCCCGCCACAAGGACCAACTTCACGACGTTGATGTACAACAGGAAGGGCGTTTGCGCGTAGACCCGGAGAAGTCCGTCCATGGGAATGGCGGAAAACAGGACGATGAGGGACCAGATTCTGAAAATGGGAACGCTGGCCGCATACGCGTCGGTGAAAAGGAATATGATCAGATCGTGCGCGGTGATCAGGAGGATCGCCACGAATGGGAAAAAAATCAGAGCCAGCTTTCGCACGGTGTCATGCCACATCGGAACCACGGCCGCCTCGCGACCTTCGCGGATCGCCTGTACCATGCCAACCATCATGACATTGACCACCGACGCGCTTACCACCTCGGCCAGGGGAAGCTGCAGGCATCCGACGGAGTACACGGCAAAGGTCATCGCGTCGAACCAGGACGACACGACGAAGAGATGCAATGACTCCTGGCCGGTGTGAAACAACACATACAAGGCAAAGGGAAGGCTGTAGGCGATCTGCCGCATCAGGAGTGATCGGTCGGGACGCAACCCGGCGCCGAACTGTTTGCGGCAGTACCACAGCGTCGTGCCCAGCCGCAGGACGGCGTGCACGATGGCGCCATACAGCACGCTGGCGACCGTCTGAAACACCACGGCAGGCAGCACGACCAGGGCCGCGCGGGCGACATCAGACAACCCGTAAGAGGCCGCTGCATAGGCATATTGGTGGCGGGCTGTCATGACGATTTCCATGACGTACGACGCGAGCATCAAAAGGAAAAACACGGCCAGCAGCGGCATCAACGGTTCAAGCGCCGCATTGTTCATAGAATGAGCGATGAAATCTCCGCCCAGATACAGCAGAGCCCCCGTCAGGAGACCGATGCCGCCGAGCACCAGAACTGAGTTACACACATACCGCCCCGCCTCCTCTGACGAGCCCGGAAGAAAATAGAACAGACTTTCGGACATCCCGACCTGCGCCAGATTGAGGATGGTTCCATAGAGCAAGAACACTTGTTTGTAGGTCCCGAACTGCTCCTGGGTGAACAGACGCACCAGGATGATCGGCAGAAGGAAGAGGACGGCATAGCCCAGCATCCGGCCTGCCATGAGAGTCAATGCGGGCTTAAGCATGCTGCCTTTGCCGGGCTTCGGACCGTCGAGTGGCGGCAGGCAAGACCGCGGCGGTGGCGCCGTGATTGTGTTCGCAACGAGCCCAAAGGTCGTACAGGCGGTAGGCATGACATCGCATGAGCGCAGGAGAAAATCGTCCTCCTCCGTCCACGCAGGACCGTTCCCAAAGCAAGGTCCGAGGGATCGTCAAATTGGGATGCCGCGGATCCCGTCGCAGACAGGTGCCGTAGCCGTAGCGATATCCGGCCGCGGCAACGGCCGAGACCACGGAGGCATTGAAGCGTCCGTCAGGATAGGCAAAGTGCCGGATGGGCCGCTTGAGGCGGTCTTTCAGGGTCACCATTGATCCCATGGTCTGGTTGGCGGCGCGCTCGACGCTCTCTTCGGTCAGCAGCGCATGCGTTTGCGTATGGGATCCAATGGTGACGCCACAGGCGTCCACCGCGCGCACCATCTCCCAGTCCATCACCTGCAAATCGGGATAATCGGCGTCCCGTAGTGCCGACACGGTTTCCAACGCCTCAATGATCCGGCGCAGTTTTTTTTGAGTGTGGGAATTCAGCAACCGCCGCATCGTCTGGAACGCGTCGAGCCGCCGGTCACGGCCGCCCTCACCGAGGGAAACGTTCTTGGTTTCCAGAAGCTGCCCCAAGCGCTTTTCGGAATGACCGAGGAGCGGAAGAACTGTTTCCAGCAGCAGATACATCTTGTCGTACAACTGCAGGTCCGAGCGGCCCGTCAACTCTGTCACGATGAAGACCCCGGCAGGAATTCCCATTCGCTGCAAGAGCGGCAGGGCATGGCGATACACGCCCACGTAGCCATCGTCGAATGTCACCGCGGCGCATGGCCGGTCGAACGGCTCGCCCCGTTCCAACTGGGCGCCAAGATCATCCAGTGTCATAAAGCGATAGCGCCGGCCGATCCACTCGAGCTGGCGTTGGAGCATGTCGACGCTGATCAGATTGGGTGCGATGGCGCGGCCGACGTGCGCGCGGACATCTTCCACGACCGCGTGGTATCACACGACCAGCGGCAGCTTCATAGTCCCCGCCCAGGAGCTGAGCGCGCGATCGGCCCCTGTCCATCCCAGCACGGCGGCCACACCCGTCTTGGCGAATGCTCTCAGCATCACGCCACGCGCAGCAATTCTCCGCGCCGCCAGGCCGCGGCGTGCTCCAGCACCGCCGGCGGCAGATACCGGCGGGCAGCGGATTTGGCAAGCTCATCGACCATCACGGCTCCCCGGCACAACGCCCCGCCCGCGCCGGGAGGATAGAGATGCACCCGCTCGAGCTGGGCCGTTTCTTTCGCCCAAAGAAACTTGTACGTTTCCTGGCCGTGAAGCAGGTCGTAGTCTTCCGCACCTTCCTTGAGCGCCTGCTTGATGGCCAGTCCCATCGTCAACAATCCGACGCTGTGTTGCCGGTACATGGGATCGAATCCGGACTGGTAGAAATAGAACCGGTGACCGTAGAGTAGTCCGTACAGGGCGCCGACGGGACACCCGTCCAACCGAAGGATGAAGAGGCGCAGCCATCCGCGCTCCAGGGCCACCTTGGTAAAGGCCTCATGAAAAGCCCGCATCGCCGGCGACTGCCACGTTTCAGATCCTCCACGTTCATCCCAACGAAGATTGTGCAGGTCGATCAAGGTCTCAAGCGCCTCCCGTCGCTGGTCTTCTTTTTCGACGACATCAAAAACGACCGTGCCCTGCTTCTGAAAATTTCTGAGCCTGCGATTGAAATTGTACCGATGCTGCGACCCCAGGCTGGCGAGATACGTCTCCCAGGTATGTCCCTTCAATGGGATATGCGGGCAGACATCGATCGGGCTGCGGTGCACCCTCCATCGGGCTTGTTCCAGCTCGCTCGCGAACCCGGCAGCGAGAGCGCCTTGCTGTTTCACGTGACTGAGCGTCACCACAAGGCGCCGGCTGTGAAAGTATTCGGCCAGAGTGCGCGAGACATGTTGCTCGTGTCCGCGCCGGATGATTACGTCCAAATAATCGGACCCGACAAGCCCGCTGCCCAGAAACTGGAGCGATGGATACGGCATCACACCGCCGAACCGTTTTCTCTCGATAAAACACGGAGCCAGACCGAGCAACCGGTCCTGACGACGCACTGTGACGACGGCCAATGTGCGTTTGCCCGCGAAGTGTGTCCACCAGGTTTCCAGCCACTCGCGTGTGAGAAACACACAGTCGGCCTCGCTGTCAGCCAGCAACTCCGTCCATTCGTCCGCCAGATGGCGCAATCGGCCGGCATCTTCGATCACCGTGACCAACAGATTATCGGTCGATCGGAAGGACAGCGCCTCGGCTTCCTCAGGAGGCTGTAAACACGTGTAATCCATGATGTCGATGTCCTTGCGGACGACAGTTGCCGGAGCGCCCGCCACCACTGTCTTAGGCGGCACGTCTTCCAAGACGACGGCGTTGGCTCCGACGACCGATTCGGCACCGATCGAAATCGGCCCCAGCAAGATGGCGCCGGCTCCGATCACACAACGATCCTCAATGATCGGAACGCCCCATCGACGTGACCGGCCGCCGATCGATACCTGATGGCCGATCGTGACGAACCTGCCGATCTTGCAGCGTTCATGCAACACCGTCCCCAGTCCGCCGTACGCCAATTCAGATCCTTCCCCGATTTCCACCGACATTGGAATCACGGCGTGATGCAGCAGATAGATCAACCGATACATCAACGTCGGTACGAAGGGGATCCGACGGCGATAGCACCACCGTCCAAAGCGATACAATACGAGTGCGTTCATAATGTTGCCGGCTCCTTGATCCGCCTCTTCGTTTTTGCCTGCAGCAACAGCTCCTCATACAACCGTTCGGTGGACGCGACGGCTCGTTCGAGCGAATACCGGCTGAACACGCGCCGCCTGGCGGATTGCCCGAGATGCCGTGCCCTCGTCCGGTCTTGCAGCAGTTTCGAGATCGCGGCGGCCAAGGCCTCGGGATCACCAGGCGACACCAGAAGGCCCGTGACTCCGTCTTCGACGATTTCCGGAGTGCCGCCGACCCGTGTCGCGACCACCGGAAGACCTGCCGCCATCGACTCCAACAGCGAATTAGACAATCCTTCCAAGCCAAGCGATGGTGAAACCACCACCGAAAGCGCCGCCAAAAGATCCGGGACATCCGTGCGAAAACCGGTGAACACGACCCGTCCATCGAGCCCGAGCCGTCCCGTTAATCGTTTGAGCTCATCTTCGTACTCACGGTCGACGTTATTGCCTCCCACGATCACGAACCGGACGTCGGGATTCCTTGCTGCCATCACTGCGGCAGCCCGCAGAAACACTTCCTGTCCTTTGATCCGCAACAGCCTGGCCAAGACGCCGACGACCGGCACGCCGGGAGGAATGTTCCATTCCCCCCGCACTTTCTCGCCATTCCCCGGCACACGAAAGCGCTCGCAGTCGATACCGTTCGGAATGACGGTGAGACGGGCGGCGTCGTATCCGCGCTGCAAGAGATCACGTTTGATCGCCTCAGCGTTCACCACGATGTGATCGGCCAGACGAAGACAGTGTTTTTGGACTTTGTGCTGCCAGTACGTCCATGTATCGCCAATGTCCCGAATCGAGCCGATGGTGACCGGCACGCCCGCGAGCCGTGCAGCCGGAACGGCAAACACGTTCGGGTAGAACCCATATGTATGCACAATGTGTGTCTTGTGGCTCCGCAGGCTCTTTGCAAACGCGAGTTGTTGTCTCAGGGTCGCAAGGCCATAGAGTCGGCGGACTTTATATTCGTCAATCGACCAGCTTTGCGCTTCAGGTTCGGCGAGGAGTTCCCCGACCTTATTCAAAGTGGCAAAACGCAAATCATAGCGTGACCGGTCCAAACCTTTTCCGATGTTGACCACCTGACGCTCGGTGCCGCCGATGGCAAAAATGCTGACGAACTTCATGACGCGTATCCGCTCGGAGGGCCATTCGGCCGACCGCCGAGAGGCGGGTCGAGCCGAATCGAACAAGGT
>JBKPKC010000290.1:0-4407 GCA_046765595.1 Nitrospirota bacterium | reverse complement strand
GATCGTGTAGAGGTCCAGCAGGGCCTGTGTCGGATGCTCATGCCATCCGTCCCCCGCATTGATGACCGAGCTCTTCACACCACGCGCCAGAGTCTCGGCCGCCCCGGCGGAGGAATGCCGGAGCACGATGATATCCGCCTGCATCGCCTCGATGTTGCGCGCCGTATCAAGGAGCGTTTCCCCTTTGACGACGCTGCTCGACGAGGGCGAGAAATTGATCACGTCGGCGCTCAACCGCTTGGCCGCCAGCTCGAACGACGTCCTCGTTCTGGTACTCGGCTCAAAAAACAGGTTGACGACGGTGCGACCGCGCAGGGCCGGCACCTTCTTGATCTCTCGTCCCGTGACTTCCTTGAAAGAATCGGCGGTCTGAAGAATCAACGTGATCTCCTCCGCCGACAAGGGGGCCAAACTCAGAAGATCCTTTCGTTTCAGACTCATCGCGCCGTCTCCTTCACGCCTTGAGAATGACGACCCGGTCGTCCTCCCCCGCCTCTTCCAGCAGAACTTGGATGTTTTCTTCGCGCGAGGTCGGAATGTTTTTTCCGATGTAGGTGGCCTTGATCGGCAGCTGCCTGTGACCGCGATCGACCAGAACCGCCAATTGGATTTCCGCCGGCCGTCCAAGGTCGATCAGTCCGTCCATGGCTGCGCGGATTGTGCGTCCCGTGAACAGGACATCGTCGACGAGAACGATGATTTTTCCCGAAATGTCGAACGGGACTGACGTCCGGCGCAGCACCGGCTGCTCCTTCCGGAGTGCGAGATCGTCGCGATACAGCGTGATGTCCAACTCGCCGATGGGCACCGCCACGCCTTCGATGTCCTGGATGCGCCGCGCCAGGCGGTGGGCCAAGTGCACGCCACCCGTGCGAATGCCGACCAAGCCGAGATCCTTCACACCTTTGTTCCGCTCGAGAATTTCGTGCGCGATTCTCGTCACCGCTCGCGCGATGTCGCCGGACTCCATCACAAGTCGCTCCTGCTGTCGGCCAGGTTGAGTGGACGGGGTCATTGGTGTTTTGGGCATAAAAAAACCTCCTCACCGCGTTCGATGAGAAGGTCGTGGATTGTCGCCGGGCGACGAGCCAACGTTGCGCTCCTTGCTCACCTCGCAGGATGAGCGTTAAAGGTTGCGGTATCTTACTGAGGCCGGCTCGAGGCTGTCAAGCGAGCGCCCGATTAGCTCTCTTCGTTCAAGCGGCATGCACGAAATATAAGGTCAACCCTCCTGTCAGCCGCGCCTTCGGCAATATCGCGCGATGCATGCGAAAGGTCGGCAATTGGTCGACCTGCTCCTGCCACGCGACGTGAAGACCGGCCCCGGTCCAGCAGTCACCCAGCGTTTCCGGGCCGGTGACGAACGCGGATCCGCCGGACCGCAGCGCGCGCCGGACTGAGATGACCGCCGCGGCCGGCGGCTCCTGACTCGTGAGCGGGATCCAGACATAGGCTAAGTCCACGCCTTGTTCAAGCACGGTGCCTTGGCCCTCCGCAGGAATAAACCGAATCCGCGTCAGCCAATCCCATCGCCGCAGGTGCGCGCAGGTCGTCCAGAGCTGTTGCGCCTGTTTCTGCGCGAAGGCCGGCTCCCGGACCTCAACCGTATACTCGCGAGGCCGGTCAAAGGCGATGCACGTGGCGATGACGGCATCACCATTCCGGATCAACACGCGCATGGCTTCCGTCATTAGACGGGCGATGTCGCGATCCTGTTCAGCCAAGTCCTGCAAGTAATCGGCGACGAACGGCTGCGCGGCCAGTTCCCCGACGGGGGCGTCATCCTCCGGATAGAGCAGGACGGCCCCATATGCCGCATCCGGAGTGATCCGCGGCATGCCGCCGACAAAGATCGACCGCCAGTCGACCGAACTCATCGGCGGCATCCCGTTTCCGGCATCGTCGCGGACAGCGGCCGGTAATTGGGTCGCGAGCACCGTCTCGACGTCGCGATCTCTGAGCACGATCCGACCATCGATCACCTGCGCAGCACGGTCGCACGGCACAAAGGCACGGCCTTTTGCGTTCATGTATGGTACTCCCGCAGAGTCTTGCCCAAGCGTCACCTTTTGCAATTCGTCCCCCTGGACGGTGAGCGCAGCGCCGTGTGAACGGTCGAAGTACCGCAACGGCGGAGTCGGTGATGGGAGCCATTCGACGAGATGGGCCCTGGCCGGATCCATGAACAAGGTCAAAGCGTCTTTGCCGAGCGGCGCATGCGGAACGAAAAAACTCTTGAACAGGCGGAAGGCGGCTTCGGAGGGATAGGGGGGAAGGCCCCGGTATCGTAACGCGAGCGGCGTCCGCCGCCCTTCATTTTGATCGTCGTAGAGCCCGCGGATCAATTCAAACGCGGCGGATCCAGTGCCCGGCAAGAGTGATTTGAAGAGCTCGACGACGGGAAGAAAATCGATCGACGCCCAGTGCATCGCCCCCATGCACGACATGAAGCGGGCATCCTGAAAATCTCCGCTCTCGAGCACATACCAGGCATCTTTGCGGTGACGAATCCTGGCCAGGCCTGTCGGCGCAATCGAGAGATCCTCATCGCGATAAAACCAGCGGACCTCGTCGAGCGGCACGTGAAGCGCCTGGGCCGCCATGGCACGAAGACCGTCTGCGGTCAGCCGTTGCCATCCCGGCTTCGTTGCGAGATTCAACGTCGTTTCGTTGATGAGGCCCGATGGCTTGAGGCCGACCCACGCCCCCCAGTCCAGCCTGATCCGCGCGCGAAGAAGAGCCGGTGCTCCCTGCTGGTCGACGCCCCACTCGCACTCATGCAAGGGATTGCCGGCCGGATCGGTGGCCAGAATCCGGCGGCCGTCGGACCGGTAAAAGATGAGATGGCCGCTGGATTGCCGGACCATTCGTCCCTCCCCGGCCTCGAGCCGTGCTTTGAAATGCCGATTTTCGGTAAACCGCAAATATCCGGGGGTGGAAAGAGCCGTGACAATAGGGTCGGCCGACATTATCGATGCACTGGACGGTGAGAAGAGGTGAGGTGCGACGGCAGGACAGATGAACAGGCCGCCCGGTGTGCCATCGCTACTCGCGAAGTTGCCCGCTGCCGAACACGATGAACTTCGAACAGGTCAGTTCTTCCAATCCCATCGGTCCGCGGGCATGGATGCGTGAGGTACTGATGCCGATCTCGGCGCCCAGCCCGAACTGGTAGCCGTCATTGAGTCTGGTCGACGCGTTGACGAGGACCGCGCTGGCATCCACTTCACGGAGAAATCGCATGGCTTTTTTGTAATCGCCGGTCACGATGGCCTCCGTATGACGCGAGCCATAGCGGGCGATGTGCTCCATCGCTTCGTCGATATGCTTGACGACTTTGACGGCGAGCACCAGATCGAGGAACTCTTTGCCATAATCGGTCTCGCTGGCGGGTTTGGCCGCCGGCGACAGCGCGCAGGTTTTCTGGCATCCGCGCACCTCAACTTTGGCCGCAACCAGTTTGTCGATGATGCCCGCAAGCCAGGTTCTGGCGAGACTTTGATGCACCAGCAGCGTCTCCATGGCATTACAGGTGGACGGCCTCTGGATCTTCGCATTCAGACAGATCCGCTCGGCCATGGCGGGATCCGCATCGTCGTCGACATAGACGTGGCAAATTCCGGCATCGTGTTTGACGACCGGGATGGTCGAATGTTCCGTCACGAGTCGCATGAGGGATTCGCCGCCGCGAGGGATGATGAGATCGATCGATTTGTCCTGTTTGAGGAGCAGGGACACCAGCTCGCGATCGGTCCTGTCGACGAACGTGATTGCACCGGCCGGGATCCCGCATTTCTCCGCCGCCTCCGACAGCGCTCGAGCAATGGCCCGATTCGAATGGAGCGCTTCACTGCCGCCGCGCAGAACGCAGGCGTTCCCTGATTTGAGGCAGAGGGCGGCAGAATCCGCCGTCACGTTCGGCCGGGATTCGTAAATGATGCCGATGACGCCGATCGGCACGCGCACGCGACCGACCTGCATTCCGTTCGGACGGGTCCGCATGTTCGGCATCTCGCCCAGCGGGTCGGCCAACTTCGCCACCTCTCGGATGCCGGCGGCCATCTCGCCGATGCGGGCTTCGGTAAGGCGCAGCCGGTCGGCCATCGCTTTTTTTTCCGGAACGGCGCCGAAGGCGTTCATATCCTCGTCGTTGGCGGCCAGCAGCAGCTCTGTCTGAGCTTCCAACGCGTCGGCCATGGCGAGCAGGGCCTGGTTCTTTACCGCTGTCGGCAGGATCGCCAAACGGCCGGCGGCCTGTCGCGCACGCGTCACCAGCGTTTCGATGTATTCGGGAATCGACTCTGCAGGCGTTTCAGAGGAAGCCTCTTCCGAGGAAAGGCCGGCCGGGGTGGTATCCTTTGCCATGAAGCGACGCTCCTCCGCAGCGGTATAAAAGTGTTACAGGAT
>JBKPKC010000289.1:0-2801 GCA_046765595.1 Nitrospirota bacterium | reverse complement strand
AGGCCAGCCGCCCTCAGATGACGTTTTAGCTCGGAGCAATCACGGCCGCCGCGCCGTTGATCGCTGTTTGGATGGCGCCCCCGAGCCCACCCACCGAAGCAACGAGGAAGAGTGTAATCAGGGTGATCAACACCGCGTACTCCGCGGCTGACGCCCCTTCTTCTTCCTTCATGAACCGACGAATCACGTCAAACATGGCAATCACCTTTCCTTGTATGGTTACCGGCTCTATAGCTAGGTCATTTCACTGATGATGCCGACTATATTCGCGACTGATTAACCGACTGGGAATTCCCTCACCTCCTTCACATGGATTGTCGCGAACGCATAGCGGCGTAACGCATGGGCAGAAGGCCTGTGCAAAGCATTGGCCAGCTGCACGGTTTCCTAAGCGCTCATTAATCTTGGAACATTTTCCAACTCGGTCCGGACCTGCGGCATCTCGACCTCAGGGAAAACCTCTGCGTTGCCGTCGCGCTGCGGCGAAAGAGCCGCACCAGTCGTCCGCATGCCTTGAGACGACAACTGAGTTGGATTGGACGCGTGGATTGAAATTATCGCGCAACAGGAAAGTCCGTGTTGGACGAGCTCACGGAGAGATCCAGTGGACTGAGTGCAAGGGGTGGGTCGCCAGATGGTGCCCTGATGAACACTACGGCTGTGCCGTCTTCATAGGCCACACGGAATCGGTGGTCAAGTCTGAGAATCGCAGTCAGCGCGAACTCTTTTTGTGCAATCACTACGTGAGCCTTCTTCAGATCCTGATCATCACTCCAATGTGACTGGCCGTACCAAGTCGCGAGCGCTTGTTTGATCCGTGCATCTCCGTACACATTCGCGCGTCCATCCATCGACACTTTCAAGTGTGGAAGCCGCCAGATCAGATAGCCGCCCCAATCGAAATGATTGTATAGCGGACCCACATAATTGTGGTCCTCCACAAACGAAGCTGCTTTTATGGGATATATCTTCGCGGTATTCTCTTGGATTCGCTCGCGCGTGAGATCGCGTTGACTTATTATCCCAACGACCCCGATGGTGACAAGAAGCAACACAGCTGTAAGTCCATAGTGAGAGAACGCGGGCGTAGAGTTTTCTGATTCGCCACTTTTGTGTGATGTTGATACGACCATCGCAGCGAGGACGAGAACCCATGCATCGCGAAGGCCGCGAAAAGCAGATGCACCGGCTACCAGCAACATCAGGATCTCAAAGGAGGACCATGACCTACGCCGGGCCAGCCGGACCAACGCAAAAGCGAAGAGTAGCAGCATGGCCCAATCTGCAACAGTCCGAAAGGCGGGCGCCTGCATTTCCTGCGAATATTCCCACATTCCTGTCTGGCCAAAGAGCTGTATCACGATTGCATACAGATGAATATGATAGGGAGTCATGAAAGTGGCTACCGTGCATAGAGCCGTGAGCGCCATCAACCGCCTCCACTGGCGGGAATTCCAAAGTACGGTTCCCTCATTCTGTATGAACGCACTTGCATATTGATCAATCACCGGCACCACGCAAGCAAGGCCGAGGAGTCCTAATCCATAAATGAATTGAATATGGACATTCGCCCAGAGCATGTAGATGGCGGGTAACGACCAAAACCAGGGAGCCCACTTACCTTCCCTGACCGATAGCACGATCTCTAACGTGATGGCGAAAAACACAATTGTCAGTAGCCATGGCCGTGGTGTGAATAGTCGCGATATGGCGAGAATCCCCGCTGTCATCAAACCGCAACATAGAAGAAATTGAGTGCACCGTCGCGCGACAAGTCGATGCATTGCCAGCATCACTAACCACACTCCACCTAGGGTGAAAGCAATAATCGCACTCTCCCCGAATTCATGGACCATCTCATACATTCCGACATCGAATAGCCAACTGTACGCGAACCAAGGCTTGCCCTCTCCAACGATAGAAAAAGGATCGGTAGTTGGAACCGTCCCATGCTCCATAATCCACTTGCCCGTTTGGAGGTGCCACCAGATATCAGGATCGAAGATTGTCGGCTGCAAGATACATATCGCAGGAATCAGATAGAGAATCGTAATGATCCCGACTCTTCGAACTGTCTCTTCGATCCGGTGTCTGATAGTCTGATCCCGGCGAAGCAGTTTGATAGAAAAAGATGATGAATTGGGAAGCGTTGCGCTTTCTTCGTACCTCATGTTGCCTTAACGCGGATTCCCAACGAATATGACTTTGCCCCAGCGGCGTTTGATCCGCGTACAGACGAAGTAAGCTTCGAATGCAGTCAAGATTGCTCGCGGCTTATTCAGCCATTGGCAGTATGTCACGTGTTCTTGTTCAATCATTGTCGCAAGGGCATCAATCTTTGGGACTAACATCCTGATGCACCTTACCTTGCAGATCGCATGAACGATGGAGAGGAACGGCGTATGCCACGGCTCTACAATGAACACCTGCCCATCAGGACGCAGCATGCGGTGGATCTCTTTCAGGCAACGGTGCAGATCGTCCGGAATAGTTTCCAGATGGTGGAGCCCTCCTTGGATTATTGCCACATCTTTGGAATGCGTGTTGAATGGCAAGGACCGACAATCGGCAACGAAACACTCAGCAGTTCCAGAGTACTGCGACAAGAGGACTGGAGAGAGGTCTACTCCCGCGAGGTGGGGAAACCCCATCCGGGAAAGCGCAATGAGGCCATTTCCTCTCCCGCAGAAGAGTTCCACAACCTCTGAATCCTTTCTTATCGAAAGAAATCCCATCGCTTTCAGCCGCTTGGTGAACTTTGTTATCTCCTGCTGGGGTGTCTGAAATCGACTGTATGCTTG
>JBKPKC010000288.1:0-4557 GCA_046765595.1 Nitrospirota bacterium | reverse complement strand
GCTCCGGGCGTGCCACGCCATGACCACTGCGCGCAGCTTTACCATCCTCTGCACGATCGGGGTCTTTTGTTTCATCAGCTACAACATGGTGAGGATGCCCGTCCTGGCCCTTTTTGCCGAATCGTTGGGCGCTAGCCCCGAACGAATCGGGCTCATCGTGTCCGTGTCGACACTGACGGGTGTTTTTCTCAAGCTTCCGTCCGGGGCGCTTTCGGATATTTACGGCCGACGGATGCTGCTTCGCATCGGTGTGATCGCCTTCGGCGTGCCGCCCTTCTTCTATCCCTTTATCTCCGATTTGAACGTCCTCACGCTGCTTCGCTTGTTCCACGGCTTGGCGACGGCCATCTTTGCGCCGAGCGCGCTGGCAACCGTTGCAGAACTGTATCGGGAACGGCGGGGCGCGGCTCTAGGCACCTACACGGCATGCACCCAATCGGGGGCGTTGTTGGGGCCGCTCATCGGAGGCTCTCTCGCGTTTGCCGCCGGGTTTTCTTCTGCGTTCGTTCTGGCCGGACTGTTCGGTTGTGCCGGGATCGTCATGTTCTACAGCCTGCATCTGTCGCCGCCGCCCCCGCGGGTGCATGACAAAGGTCTCGCTGCCCTGGGAGCCGAAATGTGGAAAGGCTTCAGCGTCGTGGCGAGGAATCGCAAAGTGTTGATCACCAGTTTGATGGATGCCGCGAAAATGATCGCGAACGGGGCTCTCATGGCATTTTTGCCTCTCTACGGAGTTTCGGTAGGGCTCAACGCCGGTGAAGTTGGATTATTGTTCACCATTCAAGCGCTGACTTCGTTTTTTTCCAAGCCGGTCATGGGACGCATCTCCGACCGCATCGGAAGAGAGCCTCTGATCATGAGCGGACTGGTGATCTGCGCGGCCACCTTCGTCTGCATCCCGCACGTCCACCAACTTGCCCTGCTCCTGGTCCTCTCGGCGGGGTTTGGATTCGGCGAAGCGGTCGTCTCGTCGTCATCGTCTGCGTTTGTCGCGGACAGTTCAGAGTTCAAGACTCTCGGGGCCGGAATGGGCATGCAGGGGACTATTGGGGATATCGGGCATGCGGCAGGACCGCTGCTCGCGGGGCTATTGATCGCGAACATGAGTTACGCGGCGGCGTTCGGGATTATCGCCGCGCTTCAAGTGGTTGCCGCGGGGCTCTTTTGGCTCATGATGAGGAAATGAGTATCCGCTTGCTATTATAATGGGCGGCCATGCAGGAGATGGCCGCAGAAAATATTGTGATTGGCGTCCTGGCGTCGTTCGGGGTCGTGGTCTTGATCGCCGTGTTTGTTTATGTGCTCCGTCAGGTCATCCTTAGGAAAGATTGATGTTCAGCGGCATTGTCGAAGAAATGGGCGCCGTCACCTCGATCGAGCCGACGTTGGGCGGCACCCGCTTGACCATCCTGGCCTCGAAAGTGTTGGGCGACCTCAACATAGGAGACAGTATCAGCATCAACGGCACCTGTCTCACCGTGGTCATGAAAGCCGAACAGTCCTTCACGGTTGAAGCGTCGCCGGAAACCCTGTCCGTCACGACCCTTGGACGCTTGTCGGGCGGGGCGCCCGTCAATCTTGAGCGGGCGATGAAGCTCAATGAGCGGATCGGGGGGCATCTCGTGGCCGGCCATGTCGACGCGGTCGGTCGCATTGGAAGCCGACGTCAGGATGGCAATGCCATCGTCTTCTTCATTGAAGCGCCGCCCGAGGTCCTGCGCTACTGCGTTCACAAGGGCTCGGTGACGGTCGACGGGATTAGTCTGACGATCAATGATCTGACCGACCGTTCCTTCAGCGTCGCCGTCATTCCTCATACGGCGATGGTCACGACTCTGGGTTTGAAGCAGGTCGATGATCACGTCAACCTGGAAGCCGACCTCATCGGCAAGTTTGTCGAACGGCTGCTCCAGCAGAGAAGCCAGTTGCCAAAGCCGACTCCGGTTATCGACAAGGACTATCTGAAAAAGCACGGGCTTCTGTAATCCCCCACGTCTGACGTTCCTCCTCGTGCACGCGCCAATGCGGTGGTTACAATGAGGGATGGGTTCCCGTCCATCTCCCTCAATTCTTCCTCAGGGCTTTGCCTATCATCCTGACTGGCTCACGATCGAAGAAGAGCGATCTCTGTTGATGCACGTTGAGCAGCTGCTCTTCTCCGAGGTGCGAATGCACGGCGTCATTGCGAAGCGAAAGGTCGCGCATTTCGGGTGGGACTATGGCTATGACTCCTGGACCATCTCGCCGACGGAGCCGATCCCTGACTGGTTGGCGCCGCTGCAACGGCGAGCGGCCGGCGTCTTGGCCGTTTCCAGTGAAGCGGTGCAAGAAGTGTTGGTAACCCGCTATGAGCCTGGGGCGGGCATCGGCTGGCATCGTGATGCGCCGATGTTCGGGCCGGCCGTCATCGGTGTGTCCCTGGCCGGCAGCTGCCGCATGCGCTTTCAGCGCACGGTGGGAGGGATACGCCGCACGGCGGAATCGGTGCTGCGCCCCCGCTCAGCGTATGTACTGGCCGGTGACGCGCGCTTCGCGTGGCAGCATTCCATTCCGCCGGCGAAGGAATTGCGCTATTCGATTACATTCCGCACGCTGAAAGAAGGTCAGCCTGCGGGCGTCCGGACGACGGGTCAGGGTTGATTGCGCGCCGACGATCGGTAGATAAAATACAATCTCACGCCGGCGACTGCCGCGATTGCGACGGCGATCCCCATCTGTAGGCCGAAGCTGATCTGTCCCACGTAGATCTTGTACAGCTGCAAGACCACGACCGGCAGGATGACCGCTAACGCGAGAGCGATCATATGCCGTCTCAGATAAATCGGTTCACCCGGTTTTCTCATGGACCAGGCACTCATCTGGATTATCCGGTGATGTGAATAGTCCGGGTCATTTTATCAGGAAGGGCTTGGAATCCTCGCCCGATGCCGTGGTCACGGTGACGATGGCCAAGCCTTTCCTTCCGCCCTTTGGGACGGTGGCGGTGATTGTGGTGTCGTCCTTGATCTTGAAGACCGCGGCATTGCCGGGGCCGAAGGACACGCCGCGTAAACAGTCGGCTGAGCCGAACTTTGTGCCGGTGATGGTCACTTTGTCGCCTGCCTTGCCCTCATCCGGCGTCAGTTTCCCAATCTTGGGCGCCTCGCCGAAACAGGCTTTGGCCTTGGCGGCCTTCTCGGCAGTTTGAAAGGTCGGCTTATCGGTTTTCGATTTTGGGGCCTTGGCTTCGGATGAGGCTTTGGGCTTTTTTGCCGGCTTGGCCTGGTCGGCGGCGAAGGCATCGCCCAAATGACCGGCTGCCAATGCCAAGGCAAGGACACCGATGCCCACTATCGTCGTGCGACCTCTTCCATGTACCATGCCTGCCTCCTTCGCAGCGCAACCACCGCTGCAACAGACGTGAACTGCCCCTTCATTCTTCGATGGTCGAAATATCTCCGGGATCCTGTCCAAGTTCTTTCGCTTTGAGCACCCGGCGCATGATCTTGCCCGACCGCGTCTTGGGCAGCGAACTTACAATGTCGATTTCGGACGGGACCGCGATTTTCCCAAGCTCGTGCTGCACCTGGTCCTTGATCGACTGAATCAGCGCCGGTGTCGAGGTGTGTCCCTGCTTCAAGATGATGAACGCTTTGATCGTTTCGCCGACGGTCTTGTGCGGTTTCCCGATGACGGCGGCTTCCGCCACCGCCTGATGGCTCACGAGCGCACTCTCCACCTCGGCCGTGCCCAGGCGATTGCCGGCCACCTTGATCACGTCGTCCGCCCGGCCCATGAACCACATGTACCCGTCGGCGTCTTTGTGGCACACATCTCCCGCCGTGTAACAGTTCGGAATCGTCGTCCAGTATGTCATATACCGGTCGGGGTCTTTGTAGATCGTCCGCATCATGGACGGCCACGGTTTCTTGATCACGGCGAATCCCCCTTGATTCGCCGGCAGCGGCTGGCCTTGGCGGTCGACCACATCGGCTTCAATGCCCAAAAACGGTCTCGTGGCCGAGCCCGGTTTCAACGGGACGCTGGGCAGCGGCGTGATCAAAATGGCGCCGGTCTCCGTCTGCCACCAGGTATCCATAATAGGTTTGTCGCCGCCGGCGGCGCGGTGGAACCACTCCCAGGCTTCGGGGTTGATCGGCTCGCCCACGCTTCCCAATATCCGCAGGCTCGAGAGGTCGTATTTTTTCGGCCAGTCTTCGCCGTGACGCATCAGCAACCGAATCGCCGTCGGCGTCGTGTAAAAGATCGAGACACCGTAGCGTTCGATCAAATCCCACCAGCGGCCGGGATTCGGATAGTCGGGCTTGCCTTCGGCGGTAAGAATCGTCGCACCGTTGAGCAGCGGACCATACACGATGTAGCTGTGCCCCGTCACCCATCCGGGGTCGGCGACACAGAAATAGACGTCGTCGTCTTTGAGATCGAACACGTACTTGGTCGTCGTGTAGGTGCCGACCATGTAGCCGCCATGGACGTGGACCACGCCTTTTGGTTTCCCCGTCGTGCCCGAGGTATAGAGGATATACAGCGGCGCTTCTGAATCGAGTGGTTCAGCGG
>JBKPKC010000287.1:0-1732 GCA_046765595.1 Nitrospirota bacterium | reverse complement strand
CGCTTGCCGCAACCCGCTTGGCACGGGAGCCTGTTGCTAAACCAGGGCCCTCGTCAAAGCCGTCTAGGCGGAAGCGAACCTAGGCCGCTGTACTTTGGAGGAACCACCGCAGGTGGTTGTGCTCTCGAGTGTCCAGTGCTTGGGGATTACCCTAGTTTCGCTCACCGGAGATTAGCTATACGTTGCCGGATTGATACATTAAATAGGCTATTTCTATTAAGACCTGAGTTCCTGATGACTAGCTCACAAGGAGGAGCTGCCATGGGAAAAATCGTTGAGTGCGCCAAGGTTGATCCATCGTCCGGATGCCAGCATGTCGTACGGGGGAACACCGAAGAGGAAGTGCTGAAAAATGCCGCGGAACATGCAAAGCAGCATGGGATTCGGGAGGTCACCCCGGAGCTCAAGGCAAAGGTAAAGGCAGCAATCCGAGACGAGAGGTAAACGATCGGTCGTTGCACCTCAGTGATAGTTGTTTTCTGTTCAAAGGATTATTTCTTTTGAGGCGCGTGAATGGCACTTGACCAACCGGTGCCTCTGAGCGCTACATATTCCTCTAACGGGTCGAGAAGGAGGCGAGGACCATGGCATTGCTGATTACCGCTGAATGTATCAACTGTGGAGCCTGTCTGCCGGAATGTCCAAACGAGGCCATCTTCGAAACGCGTGGCGACGCGGAAGCGAAGGGGAATCATGTCGGCGATGGCCAGGGAGTGGGAGACAATATCTATGTGATAACGCATGACCGCTGTACCGAATGTGTCGGCCATTTTGATGAACCTCAATGCGCGGCGGTCTGTCCGGTCGACAATTGCTGCATTTCTGACCCTGCCTATCCTGAAACGACCGATGTGTTGCTGGACAAGGCGAAGAAACTCAATCCTGACAAGGCCATAGATCCGGCAAAGGTGTGGAGCGGCGTGCGGAACTGATCGTTTCCGCTTCGAGGTTCCGTGCCACGTCTAGAATGCTGGCAGAAGAACGTTGCCTTGGTAGAGCCGAACACGATCAGTCATGGCTGATAAAATTCCACGAGTAATTTCTAGTGCAACTGTAATTAAGGTGTTGGCGAAAGTCTTTGCTTTCCAAGCGATTGAAATCAACCTATTGCGTGCACATGCTGGCATATCCGATGCCAATTGGAAAGCTCTCAAGACCGAAGCCTTTAAGAAAACCTACGCGAAGCAACGCTCGTTTTATGAAGATCGCTTGACGGGTGCGTTCGCATTGGAGCGCATTTCCCAGTCTGAACGCGAGACAAGACTTCTTGAGCTCTGGCTAAAACAGAGTGAGGATTCTCCCAAAGACGAACCGTGAATCAGTGCTCTCAGTTTGAGAGCATGACCTTTCCCATGAGTGCCGCCAGGCGCTGCGAATACTTCCTGACACAGCGATCACATCCATCGATCCTCTTTTCTGCCACCACACTGCTTTCTGTCTTGCAGCTTCGCCGCTTCAGCATCGAGCCGCTGTCGCTGTTCGCGGATCATTTGGAGATCCGCTATAGAGAGCGTTGTTCCCTCCGATGAACGCATGCGCTGGTAGAGACTTTTCGCCCTCATCAGAAAGTCATTAGTGACGCGTATGATGCTCATGACCGGCGAGATACACCGCAGGCTAAATCAATCACACTCGGAAAGCATTTAGAGCCGAATGACCCTGTCTAAAGAAACCGCACAGTTTTTACCGCTGCCATGACGACAAACACCCGTACATTATTACTCTTCGCATC
>JBKPKC010000286.1:0-9132 GCA_046765595.1 Nitrospirota bacterium | reverse complement strand
GAATCACCTCGCTCGAAATCACCGTCGGCCATCCGGCGATGACCGTGGTCAGCTTGGCCCCGATCACGCCGAGGACGATGCCCAACATTCCTCCCAACAGGCTCAACGTCATGGCTTCGATCAGAAACTGCATCAGCACATGAACGCGCTTGGCTCCGACGGCCATGCGTACGCCGATCTCCCTCGTGCGCTCGGTGACGGACACGAGCAGAATGTTCATGATCCCGATGCCTCCCACCAGTAAGGAGACCGACGCAATCGAAAACAGCATCATCGTCAATGTCTGGCTGGTGCCTTCCTGGACCTTGCCGATGTCGACTTGCGTCTTCACGGTGAAGTCGTCGTTCTGTTCGCCCTGCAGCCGATGACGAGCGCGCAGCACCTCGCGGATGCGGTCGACGGCCTCGGGCAGGTCCTCCGCCCGATCGGTTGACGCGAACATTGCGCCAACCGACCCCAAAAAGGCGGTACCGAACACTTTTCGCTCCGCCGTCGAGAAGGGAATAAAGATCACGTCGTCCTGGTCGGATCCTTGGGCCGATTGACCCTTGGGCGCCAACACTCCAATGACGCGAAACGGCACGTTCTTGATGCGAATGACACCGCCTACCGGTTCCTCCCCTTCGTCAAACAGGTTATCGACGATGGTTTGGCCGACGAGCGCCACCCGCGCGGCGCTGTCCAGATCGGCTTGTGTAAACGGCCCGCCGCTGGAGAACGACCAGTCTCGAATCGTGAGGTAGCTGGGCGATATGCCGCTGATCGGACCGTTCCAATTCCGATTGCCGTTGACGATCTGCATGACTTCGCGTTTCGCCCAGCCCGTTTCCGTGAGCAGTGGGATCTTTTTCTTCAAATCCACCGCGTCGGCCACAGTCAGGGTTACGGCGCCGCCCTGGGCGCCTCGAACGCCGCTCACCGTCGTCGCGCCGGGCCAGACGATGATGATGTTGGTGCCCATCGTCGCGATTTGCGCCTGCACTGCCCGCTTGGCACCTTCACCAATACCGACCATGGCAATCACGGCCGCGACACCGATTACGATCCCCAACATGGTCAGACCCGCACGCAAGCGGTTGCGGGCCAGAATCCGCAGGGCCGTAAGCACCGTCATCCAGACGAACGCCGCCACTTAAACCTCGACCGTTGGGGGCGCTGGCTTGGTGGCTCGATCGCTTAGCAGTTGACCGTCTTTCAACAGAATCTCCCGGCGCGCGTATGCGGCGATATCCGCCTCGTGAGTGACGAGAATGACCGTGATGCCTTCACGGTTCAGTCCTGCCAGAATACCCATGATCTCCCGGCTGGAGTCGGTATCGAGATTGCCCGTCGGTTCGTCCGCCAGCAAGAGGGACGGCTCCGTGATGAGGGCGCGGGCGATGGCGACGCGCTGTTGCTGACCGCCGGATAACTGAGTGGGGAAATGAAGCTCGCGTCCGGCCAGTCCGACTCGTCGAAGCGCCGCCGCGGCCTGCGCCCGCTGCTCTCCGAGCGGCAGTCCGCGGTAGAACAAGGGGAGCTGTGCATTTTCCAGTGCGTTCGTGCGTGGAATCAGATTGAAATTTTGAAACACGAATCCGATCTGACGGTTACGAACCTCCGCCAGTTGATCGAATCCGAGACTGCCGACGTCGATCCCGTTCAGCCGATAACGTCCGTCGGTCGGCCGGTCCAGACACCCCAAAATATTCAACAGCGTGGATTTGCCCGACCCGGAGGCACCCATGACGGCCACGAATTCTCCCTTGTCGATGGCCAGAGTCAGGCCCTTGAGCGCGTGCACATCCACGTCCCCCACGCGATAGCGTTTCCAAATGCCCTCGCATTGGATGAGACTCATACCATCTCTCTCGATCTAGCAGGTGGCCTGGCGATCTATTCAGGACGGGGAAAAGGACCGGTCACAGTCCTCGGTCGCGTGACCGTCGCTGGCCGCTCGGCGCGCCGAATCCCGGCGGGAGCTCGCCCATTTTTCTGACGCCGCGCGGCGGCTCGATGCCAACGATCACCTCGTCACCAGGCGCGACGCCCTCCGAAACGATCTCGGTGTAGGTCCCGTCGGAAATACCGGTCCGTATCCTGACGGCAGCGGGCTCGCCGCTGTCCGTCTGCTTCCAGATGGGACGGGACGGCGGCTCGCCGCCTGCAGCCGGCGCCGTTCCTTCCACAGGATGGGAAGTCGAGGCATCGGATTTGGGGGGCATGAACCGAAGCGCGGCGTTCGGGACTTTGAGGACGTTGTCCCGCTGTGCAACCACGATCGAGACATTGGCCGTCATCCCGGGCTTCAAGCGCAGATCCTTGTTCCCTACTCCGATCACGACGTTGTAGGTCACCACGTTTTGCACGGCGATCGGAGCCAATCGCACCTGACGGATGGTTCCGGTAAAGGGAATGCCGGGATACGCATCGACCGTGAACGTGGCCTCCTTGCCCTCGGTGATGCCGCCGATGTCCGACTCGCTGACGAAGGTATCGACTTGCATCTTCGTGAGGTCGAGGGCGATCAGGAAAAGGTTGGGCGTCGCAAAACTGGCGGCGACCGTCTGTCCGACCTCGACGTTTCTCGCGACGACAATGCCGTTGACGGGTGAGCGAATCGTCGTGTACTTGAGGTCCAGGTCGGCGGCGTTCAGTGCGGCTTCAGCCTGCTTCATCTGGGCGAGCGAAACATTGACCTGGGCCTCGGCACCCTGGGCATTGGTCGCCGCCATATCGACGTCGTTCTGAGAGACAAACTGCTGGGCGATAAGCGACTTCGCCCGCGCCAATTCACGCTGCCGCTGCACCTGTTCGTTCTTGGCTCTGGCCACATTGGCCCTAGCCATCTCCAGATTACTCGACGCCTGGTCGCGCCGGGCGCGGAACGGCTCGGGATCAATGACCGCGACGATGTCGCCGGCCTTCACGATGGAATTAAAATCCGCGTGCAGGCTCTTGATCATGCCGGACACCTGAGTCCCCACCTGCACGGAGACGACTGGATTGATCGAACCGGTCGCCGTCACGATCGAAACGACCGATCCCCGTTCGATGGCGGCCGTCCGATAGCGGATCGGCGCCTTACGCTCTCCATTAAAAAACACATACCCGCCGATGGCGAGTCCAACGAGCAGCACTGCGGTGATTAGCAATATCCGACGCATAGGCCACGTGATCCGGGACCGCGACGCGCGAACATTCTAGCAAGAAGGAGTCAGGCGAATCATCTTCGGGCTGATTTCTGCGAAAAAAAAGGCCGCCCGCCTTTCAGCGGACGGCCTCTCTTTGTAATCGCTTCGACAGATGCGGTTCGTCACAACGGCCGTTCAGCGAGGCCATCTCCTCCTTCAGCCAGGCTGTCGGCCTTGTCGCCATCCCATTACGGGCTGACGCTGATCCGATCCTTGATCATGTCGAACGTTTCTTTCGGAACGACGTTCTTCGCCACCAGCTCACCCTTCACCTTGTACGGGCGGTTGCTGACGATCCGATCGGCCACATCCTTGGGCAACCCGAGCAGCAGCACCATTTCGCTGGAGGACGCGCGATTGACATTCGTAACGCCGCCAGGAGCCGCCATGCCTTCGGGCGGCCTGGAGACGGAAGGCGGAGGCGGCATTGCGCCGGGCGGGGCAGTGGGCGGCATCGTCGGCGCGAGTGTGCCCCCTCCGGAACGTGACTGGTCTTTCAATTCCTTTTGATAGCGCGCCACCAGGGATTTGAGCGTTTCGTTATGGCGCTTGGTGTCTTCGTACTCCGACCGGAGCGACCGGTTCTGGGCCGCCAGCTGTTTCACGCGGTCTTCAAGCTCCTTCGTCCGGCCTTCGACGCTGCCCCGTTCTTTATCGCGGCCGTATTGAATGCGTTCCAGTTCATCGCGCGCGGCCTGCGCTTCGTTCCCAAACTTCACATTCAAGTCTTTGAGCGTCTTGACCTGCTGCTCGAGTGCGCTCTTCTGCGCCCGCGTGGTGGCCAATTCCGTCTTGGCGGACTCCGTCTCGGCCAGAGCCTCCTGATACTTCCGGTCGGAGACACATCCGGTCATGCTGATGGTGCCCGCAATGATGATTACCGCCATCCACCCACGATTCATGCGAACCTCCCCTTCCCCGTCACGATAGGCATGGAATGCAATGAAGACGCCATCGCCGGATGCATGACGCCACCGGCAGAACCCGCACCATGGTCTTTCTGTGTATGCCAAGCCTATGGCTTTGTCAACAGCAGAGGATGCGGTCTCGCGTTTTCGGGGCTCGCTTGACGGAAGGCCGGCACTTTGTGATTATGCGAGCACCTGCATGCATCCTCTTCGCTTGCCACCCACTATGGACGTCGCATGAACGAATGGGGTCCCGCCCTCGCGGTCATCCTCGGCGTCGTCGAAGGGCTGACGGAATTTCTGCCGGTCTCCTCCACCGGCCACCTGATACTGGCCGGTCATGCGTTGGGATTCACGGGAGAGGTAGCCGCCAACGCCGAAATTTCAATCCAGCTGGGCGCCATTCTGGCTGTGGTCGCCTACGAACGGAAAAAGCTGAAAACGCTCGTGTCCCGCGCGTGGAGTGAACAGGCCGAATTGAGGCAGTCACTGAACGGCCGTGCCGCGCCGTCCTGGCCGGACCTTCTCCGTCGCTCGATGGTCCTGCACCCGCATTTATGGTTCTTGATCGGGCTGGGAGTGGCGTTTCTTCCGGCCGGCGTAATCGGACTTGCGACGCACGGCTGGATCAAAGGCCATCTGTTTAGCCCGCAAACCGTGGCCGTGACGTCCGTGATCGGCGGCTTCATCATCCTTGCCGTCGAGGCCCGCCGTCGGCAGGGAACGGTGCAACAACTCGAGCACGTCAGCGTTCGTAACGCCCTACTCATCGGAATCGCGCAATGCGCATCGCTGATCCCCGGCATGTCGCGTTCCGGCTCAACCATCATCGGCGGTCTTCTCGTCGGTCTGGACCGAAAGGTCGCGACGGAATACTCGTTCTTTCTCGCGCTCCCAACCCTCATCATCGCCACCTGCTATCAGATGTGGAAGTCGCGAGACGTCTTCCGGTCGGAGGATTTCTTGGCGCTCGGCATCGGCCTGCTGGTGTCCTTTCTGGTCGCCTGGATCGTGATCGCTGCGTTTTTAACGTTCGTGAAACGCCACAATCTGCGCCCATTTGCCTATTATCGTATCGTGATGGGGCTGGTCGTCCTGTACGTCTTCGGCTTCTGAAGCGCCACACGGTTATGTCGACGCTCGTCCGGCAGGCAAGACCGGGGCGTAGCGGCCGTGGTTCAACCGCCCGCGGTAGGCGGCGTCTCAGGAGCAGGCAGGGGCGCGTCCTTGCGTTCGAACGCGAAGTGGATGATCAGGCAGACGACGCCGACGCTGATGGCCGAGTCGGCGACATTGAACGCCGGCCAGTGGTAGGACTCGACGTAGACATCCAAAAAATCGATGACCTCTCCAAACCGCAATCGATCGATCAGATTGCCGATCGCGCCGCCGAGAATGCCGGCGATGCTCACCTGACCGACCCAGTCTTTCTCGGGCAATCGCACCAGGATCGTCCCAAGCAGCGCCAGGGCGAACAACGACGTTACGCCGAAGAAGACCGTCCGAAAGGCATTGCTGCTGCCGGCGAGCAATCCGAATGCGGCGCCGGGATTCCGGATGTACGTGAAGCTGAAGAGATTCGGGATGACGGGAATCGACTCATGCAGCCGCATCGACTGCATGATCCAATATTTGGTCGCTTGATCCAGGGTGATCACAGTGACGGCGAGCAAGGCCAGAAACAGGTACCGGGAGCCACGCGTCACTGCACGGCCTCCACGCAGCGGTCACAGAGCGTGGGGTGAGCCGCATTGGTTCCGACGGCTGCCCGATAGTTCCAGCAGCGCTCGCATTTCTTCGCCGTCGCCTTTGAGACGATTACGACAAGTTCCGTGTGTGGAGTTGCGGCGAGCGTGACGCCTGACACAATAAACAGCGCCGGCAGGTCGCGTTCATACGGTTTCACAAACTGGTGTGTCTCTGAATCAACTCTGATCTCCACGACCGCCTCGAGCGAAGAGCCGATCACCTTGTTGCGGCGCTGTTCTTCCAACGCGGCTTGCACTGTCGTTCGAAGCTCGAGCAGCCGATCCCATTTTTTGGCCAATCCAGCATCCTGCCATTCCGCCTCGGCCTGGGGAAACGCAGCCAGATGCACGCTCTCCGGCGCGAGAGCCGCGCCGAACTGCCCGCGCAACGACCGCCAGATTTCCTCGGCCGTGAAACTCAAGATCGGCGCCATGAGCTTGGTCATCGCGAGAATGATCTCGTACAGCACCGTCTGTGAACCGCGACGCGCCGGGGAATCCGGGCGGAACGTATAGAGCCGGTCTTTGAGGATGTCGAGATAGACCGCGCTCATGTCGACCGAGCAGAAATTGTTGAGCGCATGATAGATGGCGTGAAATTCAAACTCCTCATAGGCCCGGCGCACTTTGGTGTGCAGCTCCTCCAATCGCATGAGCGCCCACCGGTCGAGCTCCGGCAGCTGCGCGTAAGGCACCCGGTGCCGGGCGGGATCGAAGTCATACAGGTTGCTGAGCAGGAACCGGCAGGTGTTCCGGATCTTGCGGTACGCTTCGATGAGATGATTGAGGATCTCGGGCGAGATGCGCACGTCGTCCCGATAGTCTTGGGCGGACACCCACAGACGCAGAATTTCGGCGCCGGACTGCCTGATGACGTCTTGGGGGGCCACGACGTTTCCGGCCGATTTGGACATCTTCTTGCCCTGTCCGTCCAGCACGAACCCGTGCGTCAGCACGGCTTCGTAGGGGGCGCGGCGATCGGTCACGACGCCGGCCAATAGGGCGCTGTGGAACCATCCTCGATGCTGGTCGGACCCTTCCAAGTACAGATCGGCAGGCCACCATCTGGAAGGCTTGAGCACGGCTGCGTAGCTCACACCGGATTCGAACCAGACGTCCAAAATGTCCCGTTCCTTGTCAAAATGCGTCCCGCCGCAGTGCGAGCAAGAGGTCCCCGCGGGCAGCAGCGTCGCTGCGGACTGCCTGAACCAGACGTCCGCACCCTCGCGATCCATGATCGAAGCAATGTGCTCAATCACCACCGGATCGGCAAGCACCCGCCGGCATGAATTACAGGTAAAAGCCGGAATGGGCACGCCCCAAACCCGCTGCCGCGACAGACACCAGTCGGGACGGTTGGCGATCATTCCGTTGATCCGGTCCTTCCCCCAGGGCGGAATCCATCTCACCCGATTGATTTCCGCCAAGGCCTGTTCCCGCAGGGCATTGATCTCCATCGAGACGAACCATTGCTCCGTCGCCCGGAAGATCACCGCGCTCTTGCACCGCCAGCAATGAGGATAGGAATGCGCCAGCGAACCGTGCCCCAGGAGCCGGCCTTTCGTCCTGAGCACGTCGACGATGGCCGGATTGGCCTTGAACACGTGTTGTCCAGCAAACTCGGGAACCGCCTCCGTAAAACGGCCGGCATCGTCGACCGGAGCCAGAATTTCGAGCCGCTCACCTGCCGACGCTTTCGCATTGTGATCCAACACAAGCAGGTAGTCTTCCATGCCGTGTCCGGGCGCAATGTGCACACAGCCCGTGCCTTGCTCCAACGTCACGAAATCGCCCAACAGCACCGGCGATAGGCCGGTGGTCAACGGCCGCTGGGTTTCTAGGCCCTCGAATCCCTCCCCGCCCTTTTTCACGGCGACGACGTGGTACTCGTCGAGCTTGCAGGCCTTGGCAACGGTATCCAGAAGCTTCTCGGCGATGATCAGCACTTCGGATCCGGTTTGGACGAACGCATAGTCGATGTCGTGGTGCAGGCACACAGCCTGGTTGGCCGGCAAGGTCCAAGGCGTCGTTGTCCAAATGATGACGGAGACGGACGCCGCGGCCGGAGGAAGCTTCATCCCCTGGAACTTCGCCGCAATGGCGGTCGCACCGCCGGCCACCGGGAATCTCACGTAGATGGACGGCGAGACGTGGTCTTCGTACTCGACCTCCGCCTCGGCAAGCGCCGTGCGGTCCTGGGTGCACCACAGTACGGGTTTCAAGCCTTTATAGACGCCGCCGCCTTCGACGAATTTCCCGAACTCCCGCACGATCGTCGCCTCATAGGCGGGAATCATGGTTAAGTACGGGTTCAGCCAGTCGCCAAGCACACCCAGCCGTTGAAACTCCTCCCGCTGGATGTTGAAAAACTTGTCGGCATATTCCCGGCAGAGCGTGCGGATGGCCATGGCATCGAGCGAATGCTTCTTCTCACCGAGATCCTTCAGCACCTGATGCTCAATGGGCAATCCATGACAGTCCCATCCGGGCACGTAGGGGGCATGAAATCCCGCCATCGTCTTCGCCTTGACGATGATGTCCTTCAGAATCTTATTGAGGGCATGGCCGATGTGGATGCGTCCGTTGGCGTAGGGGGGGCCGTCGTGCAACAGGTAGCGCGGCCGTCCCTTCCCTGTCTCTTGGATACGCGCATACAAGCCCAGTTCATCCCACCAGGCAAGCAGCTCCGGTTCCCGCTGCGGGAGATTGGCCTTCATCGGGAAATCGGTTTTGGGCAGGTTCAGCGTCGACTTATAGTCCATGGAATCACGTGTCGGATCACTATTAGGAATTAGGGAGCGAATATACCGGATTGGGTAGCGAGGTACTAGCCCTGGGCCTTCACGACCGATCGTCAACAAACGACTGCCAGCATGACCGCAGCGAGCGAGAAACAAGGAGGCACAAACCAAGCTTCGCGAACGACTTGTACGTAGCCTCCGGTTGAATCTGTACTCTAGAGAGTTTGAGCGAAAGCGAGAACGAAGGTGGGCGGGGCTGGGTCACACATGATCGCCGGGACGGGCAAGTGAACCGATGCCGTTTTCAGGATCCCATTAGCTCACCGACATCATGCGATCCAGGGCGATCTTCGCCCAGCGCTTGTCATCGTCCGGCACGACGATGTGATTCACCACGTGCCCGTCCGCGAGATTTTCCATGGCCCAGCAGAGATGGGCGGCATCGATCCGAAACATCGTCGCGCACTGACATACTGTCGATGAGAGAAAGAACACTTTCTTATCCGTCAGGCTGCGCTTCAGACGGTTGACCAGATTCAATTCGGTGCCGACGGCCCAGACG
>JBKPKC010000285.1:0-4951 GCA_046765595.1 Nitrospirota bacterium | reverse complement strand
GCAATCGACTTTATGGTGCCTGAGCAGTTCGAGACCCTCCCGCCCACCTGACGCTTCCAACACCACATAGTGGGCTGAGCAGTTTCTGAGTGCAGTTGACCAAAACTCCACCTGTTTTGGATCATCCTCTATCAAAAGAATTGTGCAGGGAGGTGCGCTCTGCATGTGCGACCGCCTTTCTCACAAGTGACGGCGGTCGTGGCCTTCCAAGGAGGGCCGCAGGCAGGTTGTGTAGGAGTGTGGAGAGGCAGTCTGACGAGATTAGAGACCCACGTCAAGCGAGAGAGTCTCAAATGGCCATGCCGCCGGTCGGTGACGCCATAGGCAAGACTAACTGCACATAAAAAAGGCACTCTCTTCGAGAGACGGTGCCTTTGGACATCGTGAAACGTGCTCACGAGCGCCGGAGAGGAGTCTACCTCCAGGGCTAGTCTCCTACCGTTAGCCCAAGAGAGCGGGCTGTCAAGAGAGGACTTTCTCTTGGCCAAACAACCTACGTAGATGTCGCCAAGCGCCAATGTTTCCTTTTCTGGCGGTTTCCATTACGAGTGAACACGAATAGCAAGGGCAGGGGCTAGTTGGCGGAGAGGGTAGGATTCGAACCTACGGCCAAGTCACCTCGGCAGCAGTCTTGGAAGAATCCGTAAGACTCTCAGAGACCGCTCGATTAAGCCGCTCTCGCACCTCTCCGCTAACGACAGGCTAACCGCTTATTGGAACAAAGTAAGTTATTCGGAAGAGGTAAGCAAAGTGACTAACCGGTCTGTTAATGTGCAATTCCCAGACTCCCTTGACACGTCTGTCAGCCAACTAGCACAAAGGGCTAGGACGTACTGAATCACCAAGACCTTCATGTTTCCGTTGGCAAGCACGTGGCACAGCTCGTATTGGCCTGAGCTGAAAGTCTTTCGGCGCTTGAGGTTTAGAGCAGAGCTAGACAGAGATGCACATTTCGCGGTTAAGCGGCGATTTATCGATTTTCCTAATGCTGAGCCGCCCTCACGTGAAATACATGTCAATCAACCGCAGCTTACAACGCTGTAGGCGAACGTCACCTATCGATTGGGCTAGTAAACTAAATGAGCCGCTATAGTGTATTGTGTTCATGTGGGTTCCCCACTTTTAACTTGGGGGTGAACATGGCTACGCGGGCAACTACACGCGTGCTGGTCGTAGATGATGAATCCTTAGTCCGCCGGATTCTCAAACAAATTCTTGCAAGCTATCGAGATCTGGAATTGGTTGGCGAGGCATCCAATGGCGAAGAAGCCATTGACGCCGTGGCAAAACTTCAGCCAGACATTGTGGTGATGGATATCCGCATGCCCGCATTAGACGGGATCGCCGCAGCTCGAGATATTCGCGTCAAGTTCCCCCATGTGAAAATAATCGGCTTGTCAGAGTATGGCAATGATTACAACACAGATGCGATGGAACGAGCCGGGGCAGTCGGTGTCTATCGGAAATCGATGGCTTTGGAAGAACTATATCCGGCAATTAAAGCTGTTTCGATTTAGCTCACCTCCGTCTTCCGGGTCCAAGCCCGTCGATCACCATGCGTGTCATCTTCATTGTGGTTCCTCCACGTTAGGGTGCTATCCATGCTGTGTCGGCATAGCAATTGCGACTCAACAGAAGGGCGGGGCGTGAATCTTCAGGGATGTCCCACGCGAGTTCAAGAAGCGTGTGAAGGTGGCTGCTGCAAAGGAAGAAACGTCTATTAAATACCACTGACATCCACTTCTACGTCCGTTTTGTGCTCGGCCCCTGATAATGAGCTGTAATACTTATAGGCATCGCTGGCCGGGTCGTCTCATGTGGATCTAACCCTCAGCAAGTTTATCCCTGAGGCGACAGCAAGCTAGTCACAGGGCGAGTTTGAAAAATTCCCTCAGAGGTCTGGTGGAGGTCATTGGGCAGGTGAGCGCTGGACGTCTGCATCGGGAGGAGGACACTGCTCCTGGATGGGAGATTCTTCAAGAATCAAAACCGGTTGGGTCGCAGCGACGGCCCGCTGGATCGCACTGTACAACTGCACGCTTGCCGTGTCCTTACTGAGCACCTCGAACGCACCGGCCCGCACCATCGCGTAGACCTGGTAGTCTTTCGGCACGGCCGTCAAACCGACCACCACGATCTCCGGATACTGCGCCTTGATCAACCGCGTCGCGGTGATTCCATCCATCTTGTTCATGGTGATATCCATGACTACCACGGCAGGATGGAGCTTCATCACGCTACTCACGGCTTCATCCCCATCGCTTGCCTCTCCGATCACTTCAATGTTGGGGTAAGCTCTTAAGACACTCCGCAAGGTATGCCTCACCTGCGTATTATCCTCCGCAAGAAAGACGCGGATCGGCACGGCACGCGTGAGGTCCATGAATCTCCAAGCGAAAGCAGGATTCGTAAGAATACGCCTACAAGACTGTAAAGGAAGTTCGCAGGGATAGAGCCTAGGCGATTCCCTAGCTGCGATACCGGTGGGTCGGCAACCGAAAATCCCTGGTTGCGTGGAGTGGACTTTGCCTCATACTGCAGACCGTATCGTTGAAACTGTGTTCGGGTTAATTCCAGCGGACCTCTAAGGTGGTTCGATTCCAGGCAGGGAGCATCAAGAATTGTAATGGTTTACATCATCTCGAATGCACTGAAAACCCTGCGGGTGTCGGTGTCACTCTCGGTGTCTTAAACGAAACGGATTGAGGGTACGAAAGCAGTATAGAAATTTGCTCATGGTCAGTAAATACTGCGGCGCATGAGTGTCCCCAATCCAATTCGAGTCCTTCTGGCCGAAGACCATCCGGTCGTTCGCGAATCATTGCGGACGATTCTTCAGGCCTTCCCCGGTATCCTCGTCGTAGGTGAAGCGATCACAGGTGAAGAGGCCGTCGCGAGGGTCGGGCCCCTTCAACCCAGTGTCGTCTTGATGGATATCAATATTCCCCTCTTGGATGGCATTGCCGCCACTCGCATCATCAAGACGAGATATCCTCATGTTGCCGTCATCGGGCTTACCTGCCATGAGCGCGGATTTCTAGTTGATGCCATGACCAAGGCCGGCGCATTTGAAGTCCTAGCGAAGGAAAAGGCCCTTGATTTGTACGAGATCATACAGAGAGCAGATGCTTCTTCCTCGGTATCGATGGCAGCTTCAACAAGTTTAAATTGCGACTCGTAGGCTACTCCTATTGTGCGCTGAGCAGCCGCCCCCAAGCCGGACCCAGCAGCATCTTCTGCCGACGCAGCTGTCCCACACTACCTTGCTAACGCGAATGAGTAATGTCGGCTGAAGTGCTGCGGGAAATTGCGGAGGTGACGGAAACGATAATGAAGATTAACGGCTTGCAGTCTGCATTATCCGCAGTCTAGCCGGGTACTGGTCGGAGGGGTTCATTGACATCCGCCTTATGCTCGACGGACGTCAATGAACTCGATCCAACCTGGCGAAAGAGTCATCGGCTTGATTACTACCGGTTGGACCCTGTCTCGTCCATGTCCGACTGAGCTGCAACTGCCTGATTACTCGGTCTTCCCGGCTGTCGAGCCAGGTCTTGAGACCCAATGGCAATGGTGCCCGCTAGATTCTGTTCTCCAATGGGGTCACTCGATTCAGCCCTGACGACGTACTTGACCTCGGCAGGATCACGGAAACACACGCTTGCCGACTCGTTGGAGCGAAGTTTCGCCGAGTACTGGTTCCGCTTGGTCCCAAATCCCATCGGTCCGCCGAAATTGCGTTGACAAGTCAGGTTTTCTGTCATGGGATTCAGAAACACTACCCGGACGGTACCCTGACGCTTGTTGATCCAACGGATTTCGTCGCCGGGATTCACCGCCACCGATGTGGGATCGACGCCATCGCGAATTATGACATCCTTGACCTCGCCCGTACGGGTCACCGTTGGCATGCTCTCTCCGCCGATCGTTTGGCAACCGGCAAGCATTAGCAGCGCAGATCCAAGGATCATGTGGTGGACATGCATGGTGAGTCCCTCCCCTTGTTGAAAGGTGAACCATTCCCGCATCCTGCAAGGATGGGATGAAGGACCAGTACGATGAATGTGTTAATCTGCAAGAGACGCACCGATTTTGATTCTCCAAGAACTTCCACGGTTTCGCATAAATTCATGAGACAACTTGTTCTCATTAATAGGACAATCTGCAATGGTGTGCGTCGGATGCCTACAAGTTGCAGAGAGGTGGGGAGGACAGAGACCGGTGACACAAAAATGGCCATAGTAGCCACTTCCCAGCCGATTGACAGGCGCTATGTAGGCGCATACGCTAAATATCCGTTGCTTAAGGGTCCCGGGGAAAGGGCGTATCTGCGCCATTTGCCGGAAAGGTGGTTGTCGTGTCCGACGCCACTACCGTTCTCCTCATCGACAATGATCACCACTACTGCGATTACATCTCACAGCGCCTGTATGCGTCGTCATCAAATTATGATGTCCTTGAAGCGGTAACTGGCCGGAATGGACTTGATATATGCGCGAGGCAGCCAATTGATTGTGTGGTGCTGGAAATTGATCTGCCCGATATGTCCGGCTTCGAGGTCTTGTCCAAGCTCGTTCCGCGCGCCTTTCGTCCCGAGGTCGCCGTCATTGTCCTCACGAGATTTCCCAATCAATTCCTGTTAGACCTCGCGATAAAGAACGGCGCACAAGCCGCATACCAAAAGACGGCGGGAAGCGGAGATCTTCTCGAACCCTCTATCCTCAAAGCCATTGCGACAGTGCAAACGCGAAACAGACTTGTGAGTTAGCCTTCCATCTCGAGCGAAATCCTCTTTGTGGTTCCTCTCTATGCAACTGGACGCGAACCTCTGGTGTAGCGGCTGGGATAGTCGGAAAAAACCAAGAACGGTTCGTCAGTGACGGAATGGGTGATGGTCGGTCTGATTGCACGTCACCGTTACATACTCTTGCAACCGGATGAGGTCTTGAGG
>JBKPKC010000284.1:0-3299 GCA_046765595.1 Nitrospirota bacterium | reverse complement strand
GCTACGCACTCAGATCTTGGGACTCTCGAGGACTTTCGGAGTCTGGTCAACAAGAGCGCCGAGTACGGGATCAAGATCGCACTGGATTTGGCCTTTCAATGCTCGCCCGATCATCCGTATGTGAAGGAACACCGGGAGTGGTTCCGCATCAGACCGGACGGGACGGTGCAGTACGCCGAAAATCCCCCGAAGAAGTATGAGGATATCTATCCGCTTGATTTTGAAACCCCCGACTGGGAGGCGCTCTGGCACGAATTGGAAAGCGTATTCCGGTTTTGGATCGAGCAGGGAGTGACCATCTTCAGGGTCGATAACCCGCACACGAAGTCTCTGGCGTTCTGGGAATGGGTGATCAGCCGGATTCAACGCGACCACCCCGATGCCATCTTCTTATCGGAAGCCTTCACGAGGCCAAAGGTCATGTATCAGCTGGCGAAGGTCGGCTTCAGCCAATCCTATAATTATTTTCCCTGGCGGAATACGAAATCCGAACTGACGACGTATTACAGGGAACTGACGCTGACGCCGGTGCGGGAGTTCCTGCGTCCGAATCTGTGGCCGAACACGCCGGACATCCTGACGGAGTACCTGCAGCACGGCGGCCGCCCCGCCTTCATGTCGCGCGTGGTCTTGGCCGCCACGTTGGGCGCCAGCTACGGAATCTATGGTCCGGCGTTCGAGTTGTGCGACAACCGTCCGCGGGAGGTTGGGAGCGAAGAGTATCTGGATTCCGAAAAATACGAGATCAAGCACTGGGCGATCGACCGGCCGGACAGCCTGCGGGAATTCATCGGGCGGGTGAACCGCATCCGGCGTGAAAATGAGGCGCTGCACCACGACTGGAGTCTCCGCTTCCATCCCATCGACAACGAATGGCTGATCGCGTACAGCAAGCAAACATCGGACGGGGCCAATACCATCGTGGTCATCGTCAACCTGAGTCCCCATCACATTCACAGCGGCTGGCTCGAGTTGGATCTCAAAAGCCTTGGTGTGGATCCGGCGCGGCCCTTTCAGGCGCACGACCCGCTAACGGATGCCCATTATCTGTGGCAAGGGCAGCGCAATTACGTCCGCATTGATCCTCATTCGGTCCCGGCGCAGATCTTCCATCTTCGCCATCGGGTGCGCACAGAACGGGACTTCGATTATTTCTTGTGAGGCGGAGATGCCGCTCGATGTTTTGAACGGCGCGGCCAGGACGCGCTTTGAAGCACAATTACCCGATCTCTTGAAGGCGCAGCGCTGGTTCGGCGGGAAAGCGCGCGACGTCGCGGCGGCGAAGATCGTCGACAACATCGTGATGCCTTCAGCGCGGCCTGACACGGTACTGTTGATCGTCGACGTGGCCTATCGGGACGGCGGACAGGAGAGTTACGCCTTGCCGATCGCGGCGGCATTTGGACAGGAAGCCGGGAGAATTTCGCACGAGATGCCGCGGGCCGTGCTCACCCATCTGGCCGCCGGCGAAACGACGCATGGGCAAGGTGTCTTGTACGACGCGATGTGGAATGCCGACGCCATGCTCCGGCTGCTTCGCGCGATGGAGCACAGCGTACGACTGCCCGGTGAAACAGGAACGCTGCAGGCCTCTCCGACGATAGCCTATACGTCGATGGTGCCGCCGGATATGTATCTCACGCCGCGCGTCCTCAATACCCAACAAAGCAACACCTCCGTGGCGTTCGGGGAACAAGCCTTGCTGAAACTCTACCGGCGGGTGCAGCCCGGCATCAATCCAGATTGGGAGATCGGGCGGTATCTTACCTCCCGTGCATTTGCCCATAGTCCTGCGGTAGGCGGCGTGCTCGAATATGTGAGAGCGGGTGAGCCGATGACGGTGGCCTTGCTTCAGGCCTTTGTCCCGAACGAGGGGGATGCATGGGGCACCATGTTGGACGCGGTGGAAGGCTTTCTGACCCGCGTCCTGCAAGACACGGCGCAGGTCGACAGCGAGGCGGGGCGAGACCGCTCGCTGTGGGAACTGGCTCAATCGGCGCTTCCCGATCCGGGACGGACACTCATCGGCCCGGCGTTGGATGCCGCCATCTGTCTCGGGCGGCGTACGGCCGCCCTTCATCTGACGCTTGGAGCTGAGCGCAGCGATCCGGCCTTTGCCGCCGAGCCGCTGACACCGGCGTATCTCGAGGCCCGGCAGCAGTCCATGCAGCAATCCTGGAAACAGGTGGTACGATTACTCACCCAACCATCGCAACCGGGCGCACCCATTGAACAGGAGGCCCATGAGCTGCTGGCTCAGGAGCCCTACGTTCTTGCCCTGTTTCGGACATTGCTGGACGTTCGGGAGGGCGGTGAACGCATACGCTGCCATGGCGACTATCATTTGGGCCAGGTGTTGTGGACGGGGGACGACTACGTCGTGACGGATTTCGAAGGGGAGCCGGCTCGACCACTACAGGAACGCCGGTTGAAGCAGTCCCCATTGTACGACGTGGCAGGCATGTTACGATCGTTTGCCTACGTGTCGTCGAGCGCGCTGGCCGCTCAACCTCACGATCATCGGCGCCGGCTCGAACGCTGGACGAGCTATTGGTCGCGTTGGGTTCGGGCCCATTTTCTCCGGGCGTATGTGGCCGATGTGCGCAACGCTCCATTTTGGCCGCCGTCGCCGAGAGAGGCCGCCCGACTGCTGAGCGTCTATGAACTGGAAAAGGCCGTCTATGAATTGGGATATGAATTGAACAATCGTCCTGAATGGGCGGCCATCCCGCTCAAGGGCATCACTGAAATTGTCCACATGAGCGGCGTCCGGGCCGCCGCATAATTATCCAGCGAGGTGAGGAGATGCACGAGGATCGACGCGGTGTCGAGCTGATGGAACAGGTCACGGTGCTGACGCCGCAGGACCTGCATCTGTTCAACGAGGGGACGCACTTCCGCCTGTACGACAAGCTCGGCGCGCATACCATGCATTCGCAAGGCGTCGATGGGACCTATTTTGCGGTGTGGGCGCCCAATGCGGAGCGAGTGTCCATCATGGGCTCCTTCAATGAGTGGTCGAAGGAGAGTCACCAGCTTCGGGCTCGGCAGTCGTCCGGAATCTGGGAGGGGTTCATTCCCGGAGTCGGCAAAGGGGCACTGTACAAATACCATATTCGGTCTCACATCCATGGCTATCAGGTGGACAAGACCGACCCGTTCGCCTTCTTCAACGAGATTCCACCCAAAACGGCCTCGATCGTCTGGGACACCCGCTACGGCTGGCACGATGGAGAATGGATGCAGGGCCGGCACCGCCGCAACGCCTTGAACGCACCCATTTCGATCTATGAAATGCA
>JBKPKC010000283.1:0-2841 GCA_046765595.1 Nitrospirota bacterium | reverse complement strand
GTCCGGATGGGCTCACCTTGTACACGGCGAATCTGGACGGCGGCAGCGTCTCAGTGTTCGGCGTGGATACGAACACCGGTGTGCTCACCGAGCGCCAGAGCCCGCCTGTTGCGATTGTTCCGGCGGGTGCCGAGCCGAACTACGTGACCGTTCATCCGAATGGGAATTTCCTGTTTAGCGCTGATCAAATAGCCAGTCAGTTGAGCCGATTCAACGTCAACGGTGACGGAACATTGGTGGCACCAGCGACCGTCATTCCGAATACTGGCGCTGGCACGAACGCCATCGGGACGACGAGGTTTTAGTCAGTAACCGCGCTCCACTCTCCCGCAAAGGAGAGTGGAGCGCCGGTCGTACTCCAGAACGGTATTGTGTGATGTGCGAGCGGAGCCTGTCAGCACTGCACATCGACAGCCGGGTCGCAGATAAGCGGCCCGACTGTCGGCGGCCTCATATACTGTGCCGATGGGTCTCTTGCTCCGAGGGGACTGTTCACCGCCGGACCGCCGGGCATTCCGGGAAGACCGCGTCCGGCGCCGGAGAACACAGGTATGCGGCCCGGTCCGCCGGCGACCGTTTCCTGAGTCGTCGTGGCCGGAGTCACGACATTTGCCGGCAGTCCGCTCGTCGGTGCCGATGACGGTTGAATCGGCGAGATGGTGACCGCCGAAGGAGCCTGCGGGTTTTGCGGCTGTGGGATCGAACTGGGCAACGTCTGGGCAAATGCAGGCGAAAGAATGGTCAATGACAGACCGATCATGATAGGCCCGATCCGATCCTTCAGCCGCATCATGACCGTATCCTACTCTATCGGGTCCCAGGAGCGCCAGAATCATGTACGTCTGCAGTAGAATCGCCTCCCATGGTTATCATTCTCATGGGCGTGGCCGGCGCCGGCAAAACCACGGTCGGTCGGCGCTTGGCGGAACAGTTGGGATGGGTATTTCTCGACGGCGACGCGGTCCATCCTCCTGCAAATATCACGAAGATGGCTCACGGCACCCCGCTCACCGACGAAGATCGGCTTCCCTGGCTTCACGCGCTGCGGCGGTCAATCGAGGAATGGGCCGAGCGGCGCATCGATGCCGTCCTCGCCTGTTCGCTCCTCACGCAGACGCATCGCGCCGTTGTCCTCGAGGGCAACGAGGCTCACCTTAAACTTGGCTACCTTCGTGCATCCCGTCCGCTGTTACAGGCACGCCTGACTTCTCGTACCGGTCATTTTGCAGGCGTGACGCTTCTCGATAGTCAACTCGCCCTCCTCGAAGAACCGACTGATGCATTGGTGCTGGACGCGTCGCACCCTGTGGATCAGCTCGTTCTAACGATTCGCAACGCCTGGCATCTCTGACGTGGTCTTCAGTCCTTGGGATCGGCCGGCGTTTTCGTCGCTTCCTTGACGGGCGGCTCGATCTTGATCTGCGGTCCCTCGACTTTCGGCAATACGCCTGCTCCTTGGTTTTCGAGCACTCGCCCGTCATTGGCATTGCGGAGATTCTGTTGCGAATGTTGGTCGTCGAACATCGCGGCTTGCTCGAGCGCCTTTGCGCCTGTGGCATTGGACTGGCCCGGATCGTTGCTCAACGATTTTCCGTTTACCGGATCGGTCGCTTTGCCCATTGGATACCCTTCATGTTTCGGAAGCATGCTGGGATTGGCGGACACGCAGACGGCGGTGAAGACGAGCATGACGACACTAAGTCCGATCTTCGGTAGGGCAGTCATAAGAATCCTCCTTTCACAATGCCGGCCCGCTTTTCAGTCGGCAGGCGTCGAGTTGTGGAATCGGTGGTCTCACAGGAGGCGTGGGATGCGGTTGAGGGTCGGGCAACGGGGGCTGAGGCGGCGGAAACGGATCGGGACCGGGCGGTGGCGGCGGGTCGGGATCCGGATCGTTGCGCGCTATGAAGAGGCGTCGCTTCATAGAAGCGCCAGCATAGCAAGAGCCTTCTGTGATGAAGCCTCGGCGGTGCCCTAGTGCAATGGCGGCTCTTCGGTCTCAGCGCGGACAGGCAAGAGGCTTCACCAGGTGCGTGGACCATGTCAGTGAGATAAGTGTACAAATCCATGGAGGGCGAGATGCCGAACCAGAAGAAGCGGAAGAAGAAAGGCGGCCGGAACAAATCCAAAAAGGTCAGGGCGATGAGGCTGTCCCTGGAAGCCCGGCGCGGCGAGGGCAGCGATGGCAGCCGTGGACGATTTAAAAAGGGACTGGCCGACCAGCCCGACAGGCAGGGCTTCAAGCCAGGATCTGCCAATGACCTGTACAGCCGTAAGGCCGCTTGAGCTTGAATAGTCGCGGTGAATGAGAGCGGTCAGATTCAGATAAAGAGGAGGAGCTCATGGAACGATCGGTTATGGAGCAGTCGGGCGCCACTGAGGAACAAATCCGCAACGCCATCGATCAAGGAGCCATCACCAAGCAGTACTTGGCACAGCCGCAAAATGTCATTAGCTCGCTGAACAGACTTCGATCGACTGAAATCACGAGCTACCTGCAATACAAGCAGCATGGATATATGGCGGTGTCATTATTGTCGCCGGGCTTGAAAGCCGAGTTCGAAGCTCACGCGGAGCAAGAGCTGGCTCATGCAGACCGGCTTGCGACCCGCATCCAGCAACTGGGCGGCGTCCCGATCTTCGATCTCCAGGAATTGGCGGGAAAGGCGGCCGCCATCGGGGTTCGCCCTGAGCAAGGCACGACGCTCACCGAAATGGTCATCGAAAATCTGCTGCTTGAGCGGCGGCAGGTCGAAGCCTATACGGCGCTGATCCGCGAGCTGGGAGACAAGGATCTCATCACGCGCGAATTGCTGCTCGGAATATTGGCGGAAACCGAAG
>JBKPKC010000282.1:0-4104 GCA_046765595.1 Nitrospirota bacterium | reverse complement strand
GTCCGGCTAGCCCCCCTCCAACCACGCACACATCGGTTGAGATGTTGTCCGCTAGTGGCGAAAATACAAGGGGTTGCTGAGTGCGTAACCAGAGAGATTCATGTTGCCCGGACGTAAAACTTGCCCCAGAGACCACAGAATCCTCCAAACCTCGTCCGATTAAAAATGGCGTTGCGTCCTCTCCCGTCTCAGACGGTTCTTGAATTCCGCTCTCGTGCTCCAGCTATTAAGTACCCGACTAGTAGGAATCCCCCAAGAACGAGCCAAGGATGTGAGGCGATGTATTTCTCCACTTTTGGCTGCTGGTCGTCCCAGAGTTCTTTGAAGCGGCCGAACGCTCGATCAATAATATCTTCTGCCTCATTTCGCAATTCGTGCACTGCATCCTTTGTGCTATCGATTGCGTTGTCTACGCCTCCTTCGACCGTGTCTAGCTCTTCGTTCACCATCTGTTGCGCTGTACCTACGATCTTATCTTTCATCATTTGCGTTTTTGGCATTGGTGCCTCCTATCAAATGGAATTAGATTTAGAAAAAACTGAAGATTGGGTCCATTTTCGGTCTCTTATACTCCACCAACCTTCCAGCATCCGACAGTGTTCGGCATGCTGGATGATGAGCTGATGAAATTGATGCCCTCTACGTTATGACTAACTTTCAGAGCTATTGACTGTATCCGTCAATATCGCGCTTAATCTGCCTTTTCATGAGACACATAGCTCAGCCCGGCGATAAAGGATCTTTTTATACTATTAGTGAGGTAGCACGTTAAGCGACTTTCCGTACATGTCTGCTCTTTGTTTGCCTTTCGCTTCTCTTTCCTTTCCCTCGGGTTCCACTATTCACCTTCCTTGCCATGAGCCCTTCTTTGCGTGCTAATGCCTTTTGCTCTAACTCTTGCCAGTCCAGCTCCAGTTTCTCTGCCTTAGGAAACATCGAACCTTCTTCTTCATTAATGTGATGTTTGATGCTTTCTCCTAAGACCTTAAATTTCGCTTCGTATCGACCATTCATCGCCCTCATGTGCTTCAGCTCGTTGAGTAGAACGTGGGCCACGTGATGCTCTTCAAGGGCTTCGTCCATCACCTCGTCATCGTCAATCTCTTTTCGGATTGCTGGATAGATGAGTGATTCTTCGAGACGCGCATGCACATCAAGCTCTTGGATGGCCTCACGCATAATGCGTTGTTTTGTCCGACCATCGTCAGCATCTTCGAATTGCTCGAATAGATCTTTTACTTTCTGATGGTCTTTCTTGAGCATGTCGAAAACAGGGTTAGATCTGAACAGAGCCATAAAGCCTCCTTTGGTCGTAATGTATTTCTAAACGAATCGTCTCATGTAAGATTCACCTTTGATACTCGTGTTGACGCAGCGTGTATGATGCCATCCACCTAAGCGGCTTTTTCCCGAGACAGTTGGGGTCTATGCTGGCCTCTGATGAGGGAGGCCTTCGAATCCTGGGAGAATGGCTTTGAAAAACGCGTTTTCGACGAGCTTCTCCAGAATTTGCCATGTGCTCGTGTGGGGGGCTTCTACCGGCCCTGAGACATCTGTTTTGGTCGCAACCTGACCAGTCGGCGTATTCTTAAATAGATCGAGCACGCCATTCACCACCGCTTCATAAATCTTCTTCGTGGCCTGTTTGTCAGTATCCTTTTCCGGATCATAGACTTGGACGTCTTTTAGGAACGGTTTGACATACCCCTCGATACGGTTGTGTTTCACGGTCATATCGCTGAAAAATGCGAAGGTGCCCTTCTGAGCATTGAGATGCCCATACGCTTCAAGGAGGCTGTTCAGCGCGGCAACTTGCGTTTTTACGATGCGCACTTGGACATTGAAGTCAGGGTTCGTTCAGGACGAAAGTCAGCCGTCACGACCGTGGGTCCGCTCCCCATGAAATTTCCAGTGAGCTTCACGGTGCCCATGCCTTCTTCAGGGCGATTGCTAAAATTCTCTAGCTCGAGGTTCATGTCAGAGAGAAAGACTCGGTAGTCAGGCGATGCCGCTTTGTTAATAAAGCCGACATCACCTTTCGCAATCTTCCCATGCGATACTTTCACGACGACCGCTGGGTCTTTATGGACCTCTTTGACCTTTTCCGCGCCCTTCTTCGCTCGCTGAACCTCCTTTTGCTTCGTCTGCGCGGCATGGACGTAGTCAACTTTGGCATTTTCAAGGAGAAAATCCTTGATCTCCACGACTGTCGTGGGGGCGGCATAGTGGATATGACTGGTCATATCAAAGGCGCCTTGACGAAGTTGCACATTGTATTGACCGGTGAGCGGCCGTAACGTGGGCAAGGTCAGGTGGTGAACTTTGAGGTCGCCATCGACCCGAGGGCTGGGTTTGGCCAGGAAATCCGCGCGGCTATTGAGCGCCACTTCAGCCTCATCGGCCAGGCGTGCAGTCACACGAAGTGGAGAGGGGTAAGACTCGTTCTCAGCTGGCCGATTCGTGACATTGCTCGTGCTCACGTTTAGCGCATGGACTTCGATCGGCTGGACGGTCGGCTCACTCTGATATCGCACTTTGCCATCGGAGATGGACAGTGATACGCGAACCGGCATCATCTCTCGCAGTTTGTCTTGCCAGGCGACCACTTCCTTTTTCACTTCTTCTTTCTTGGGGGTATGCAGGATGGAATCGATCTGCTGGCCTGTTGCGGCGAGTTGTGGGGTTTCAATCTCCAAATGGAGGTCAATCTTCCCGGTGAGTAGCGGTAGGAAGCGAACATGGGCCCTCATTTCCTCGATCTCCCCTAACGGCGGAGCCGGATTCGCGCGAAGCCGCACCACGACCTCATGCAACGCGATTGCAAGCCCGAAGGGCTGGACTCGGAGCTTTCCGATCGTAATCTCAAACTCAGGGAGTCGCTCGCTCGCCTGCCGTTCGGCATACTTCTTGAGGGGTTCACTCAGAAAGGAGCTGGCAACAAGAACTGCAATAATCAGGACACTGACGATCGCGCCTGCAATGATCCAGCGGCGACTCGGTCGTGACATAGAATCCTTTCTTTTCGACCTCGAGCGATGTTTATGCGCTTCTCAGCTTGCCAACTTGCTCAGGGTTTTTTTCAGGGTCGGCAATCTTGGCTTCTTCAGTCGGTTGGATCCGTTGCCCCATCAGGTTCGCATACACCTGTGTGAATTCGGCGCCGTACAGCAGAATTTGCACGGAATAGTAAACCCACACCAACACCAAGACTAAAGACCCTGCTGCTCCATAGCTCGATCCGACATTGCTTTTCCCCAGATAGAGCTCGATCGCGAACTTTCCAATGGTGAAGAGGACCGAGGTGAGGGCCGCACCGACCCACACATCGCGCCAAGCCGTACGTGCATCCGGGAGCACTTTGAATATCAAAGCAAAAAGGCCTGTGATGACGACGAGGGAAAAAAGAAAGTTAAATGCTTGAAGAACGACTTCTGGGAGCGGCAGGAGAGTGCCAAACCATTTACCGAGGGCGGCCAATGCTGTACTTAGCACTAAGGATACCAGCAGAAGAAAGGCAGTTCCCAATAATGTGGCGAAGGAAAGAAAGTTATCTTTGACGAAACCCCATATCCCTCGTCCGGATTTGGCTTCAATACCCCATACGGTATTCAGGGCATCCTTCAGCTGTCCAAAGAATCCGGCTGCCCCCATGAGGAGGGTGACCGTTGCGATGACGGTGGAGATGATTCCGGTCGAAGGCTGATCCGCCCGCTGAATCATGTCTTTAATGGCGGCTGCGCTTTGCGGTCCGACGAGGCTACTAATTTGATCCATGATGGCCGACTGCGCCGCTTCTTGGCCGAAGACGAGGCCAATGATCGCAATGATCACGATAAGCAGCGGAACCATCGAAAAGATGGTGTAGTAGGCAAGTGCGGCCCCAAGGCGTGGCGCGCGGTCGTGGCTCCAGTCGGCCGCCGCTTTTTTAAGGACAGCCCAGAACTGCTTAACGTCTCTATACCTGATCGCCATGTTTGTCATGTGTGTATGGAGTGCAAAAGACGAGCCCTGAGACCAAGTACTCCGTTCTATATCCGAGGCGCAGAGAGGCCTAGGCGATCGCGAAGTAGGAATCTCGCTGGACTTAGGTTCTTCCCTAGGATA
>JBKPKC010000281.1:0-2990 GCA_046765595.1 Nitrospirota bacterium | reverse complement strand
GTGCAGGAGCGCTCCACGAACCTCCCTGCTGGAGCCGCCGCATCCATGCGTCATCGGACTCCGGCACGTCCTCGTTGATGGTCCGGCCCCAGTGTGTCCTGACCCATTAATGAACACTCTTCCATGGGACACGATCCGGTGCCAGCCTCCTCGCGACATCCAGCATGACGTCTTCGCTCTGCCGTGTGTCGTACAACGGGCGGACCGCCGGTTGCCGAAGGCTGAGCGTCTGTACGGGGAAAGCGATGTTCGGCACATCTTCGCCCCAGGCTTCGAGCCAGTGATGGTCGGCGCAAACGAGATCGGCTAGAGACGATGATTCGTCGAGAAACCGTCCGAAGCTCGCCACAAAGGACGCATGGGAGAACACCCGGTTCACCGCTACGGCGGGCGCCATTCCGAAGACGGGATTACAGTCATTCACCAGCAACACGGAAGCCCTCCCCGCCTCGAATTCGGCGGCGAGGTCTCCAATAACCCGTTCGGTGAGCCAGGGAATCGAAGGAGGCGAGACCGGACTTTCGAAGTGCCTGACCCCTCCGGACTCGCCGATGTTCCCAAGGAGGCCGTTCAAACTGTTGATTGCGATCAGCGCGGCAGTGGCGTTCGTATGAGCCGAAACCGGTCCTCCCCCAAGCACGAGAGGACGCCGTGCAGCGGCGAGATCGATGGCCAGCCGCCGCATGGACGCTTCATCGACATCCGTTTGTCTGGCGATCGTTGCGGGCGAAACCGGACTGAAGAGACCCTCGTATTGTTTCCTGCGTGACGCCGGAACCCGGCCGGGTGCTTCGCTGAGAATGAGGCGGCCCAACGCGAGGGCGAGCAGGCCTTCGGTCCCTGGACGGATGGGAATCCATTGATCGGCATTCGCAGCGGTCAGGGACAGGCGTGGTTCGACGTGTACGAACCGTCCTCGAACCGTCTTGCGCGCCTGCCGCATTCTTCCAAACGCGACACCATAGGACACGGGCGACAGCCATTGATCCAAAAACGGCGCCCCGAATGACAGCAGATAATCGGCCCCGGACACGTCGTAGTGCGGAATTCCCTTCCAGCCGAAGAGATGTTCTACCGCGGTTCGAAGCGGCACCTCGGCCGCGGGGTCGTACCAGTAGAGGCGCCCGCCGACGACCTCCATGAATCGGCCGAGCCATGCGGATCCCGCGCCGGAGAGCGGCCGACTGATCATCACGATCCGGCCATGCGCATCGCGAAGCCGCCTGGCGAGTTCCTCCACGACCTCGTCCCACGTAACCGAGTCAAAATGTCCGCTGCCGCGGTTGCGTTTGAGAGGGCCTTGAAGACGATCCGGATGATACAAGTCCTGAAGCGCGGCCTGGCCGCGTGCACACAGCTTCCCCTCATTCACCGGGTGGTCCGCATTGCCTTCGATCTTCTTCGCCCGTCCCTCCATCGTTCGAACCAATACACCGCAACCGGCAGCGCACTCGCGACAGGTGGACGCGTACCATAAGGCCAACCCGGGCACGATCTCCTGGTCGGGCAGCAAGTAAGGCACGAGCTTCTGGACTTGCGGCTTACAGCCGGGAAGCGCGGTCCCCGCCGCCACGAGTGCGGCGGTTTTCAAAAATGTTCGGCGGCGAAGTTCCATCCTATCGTTCCAAGGCCCCGTGATCGTCCGAGCGTCAACGTCGTCATGCCCCTGTGTGCGCGATCATTTATGGCAAGTCCAGCAATCACGCGATGCGCCTTCGGCCGCATGGCACGACACGCACCATCCCATCTCGAAGCTTGCCGCACGTGGTGTCGACGGCATCTCCTCCACATGCCCGTGACATTTCGTACAGCGCAGACCCGACCGCAGATGCCGCTCGTGTGTGAAGTGCACGAAGTCCGGCAACCGTTGAAGGCGCACCCACTCCACCGATTTCCGACTGTCCCATGCGGCGGCTAAAGCGCGCATGTCCGCGCTTTCCTTCGCCACGTTCTGATGGCAGCTCATGCAGATGTTCATGGAGGGGATGCCTGCAGCGGTAGAGATAGGAGCCGCTCGATGGCAATACAGACAATCGATCTTGAGGATGCCGGCATGACGGGCGTGTGAAAAATTCAGCGGCTGACGATCCTGACCGGCAAAGTCGGCGCTGCCCATCGAGTACAACGTCCCGACTGCCATCGCCAGCAGCCCAGTGACACCGAGAACCCCGGCGGCGCGGACCGGACGGCTGGTGATGCCTGCCCATGCCATGTCGTGATTCGGCTGCGGATCGGTCAGCCGCCTGATACAGGTGCGCTCCAGGAAATATTGTCCGGTCGCGGACAACTGTTCTCACACCCAGACGTGCCCCGCCCGCCGATTTAAAGCGGTGGATCGGCTGAAGCTGCGCCTACCCGAGGGACAGCCTTGCGCTCTGTCTTTCCTCTGGGTCAGAGTTGCAATTCGGAGGCCGGGGCTCCGCGGCGAACGGAACGGACATGCGGATCTGCCTCAAAGACTCATCCTAAGGAGGAACGGCATCCAATCCTCCTAGGACGGACCAGTCGCAGGTCGCGTCGGCATTGGGTTTGAAGGCCGTTGACAGGTCCACGGTTGTGACGCCATCATAGGTTCGCTTTTCCCACCCTCGGCCGGAACAAGGATGCTCGATGAAAGGGTCACTCGTCATCCTCTCCAAGCTCCTTATCATCGGATGGGCGAGTGTGTGGATCGCGGCCCTTCCACTGTTCCACACGCATGTACCCGACGCCTTCGAAAAGCCTGTGGGGCTGCCGCACACGGTATTCTCTTCCGATCTTCCCGGCGAATTCTCCGCGTTCAACCATAGGACTGCAAAAGACGACTCAGAACTGTCGCCTTTGTCATTCAATTCTGAGGAACTCGGGTTTATCGCGTCGGCCTCATTGGATGACGGCAAACGCAAACCTCTGGAACAAACAGCTTGCCTGTTCTTTTTCCCTGTGACAGCTTCTGCCCACGTGGCGTTCCGGTTCCTCCGTCCTGTTACCCAGTCCGACCCGCTCTGGTC
>JBKPKC010000280.1:0-17214 GCA_046765595.1 Nitrospirota bacterium | reverse complement strand
GCGTTCGCAGGACGCCCGACGTCTCGACGCCGCGGATCTCTTCGATCTCGCCACGGACCAGGGGCTGCTTGTACGCGATAATTGCGAGCGACTCGAGCGCGGAACGGGACAGTTTCTGGGCCGCCTTGGCCTTGTCCAAACGTTTTAACCAGGGGGCAAAATCCGCCTTGGTCACCAGCCGGTAGCCGCCGGCCAGCTTAACGAGCTGAATGCCTCGGCTTTCCTGGGAGAGATCGCGTTCCAGCCGCTTGAGTGCCTCTTCAACTTCAGCCTTCGACACGGCGCCGACCGCGGTCACCAGGCGTGAGAGCGGCACCGGCTCGGAAGAGACGAACAGGAGCGCCTCGAGGACGGCTGCCAGCTCACAGCCGGCAAGAGCATCTTTCGGCTGGTCCGCCGCAGCGGCGGCAACACTGACATCCAACGGCGTTTCCAATGCCTCACCGCTGCTGAGTTCCTCCATGCATTCGCTGCCTGCCTCACGCAGCTCCTCTGCGCTCATGCTTACCTCCATTCCGAGTCATCAAGTTCCGCCGGATCCGGCACCAACGAGAACATACGCGACACGAGAATCGGTCCGAAACTTTCCGCCTGATATACCCGGACCGTTCGCAAACGAATGAGTTCGAGCAGCGCCAGAAAGGTCACGATGATCACCAACCGATGGCAGGAGGCGTCGAACAGGGCTTCAAAACCGATGGACTCCTGTCCTTCCAGCGTTTCAAGGATGGCATTCATGCGGTCGCGGACGGTCAGATTGTCCGGAATGATCTCCAGCAGCTTCTTGCCCGGATTGCGATCGAGAATGCCCTGCAGCGCGTCGACGAGATCGAACAATCCGATGTTGTCGAGCGTCGCTTCATCCGCCTCGATACCGGTCTTCGGAGCAGCGGGCCTGCTGTAAATGTCCCGCCACATCCGCTCTTGTGTATCCAACTGCCGAGCCGCTTCCTTGAAGGCCTTGTATTCGAGCAGCCGTCGAACGAGTTCCTCGCGTGGATCGGGCCCATCCTCCTCGTCTTCGGCGGTTTCCTCCACGGGAAGAAGCATTTTCGATTTGATCTGCAACAGCGTCGCGGCCATGACCAAAAATTCACCGGCGACGGTCAGATTGAGGTCCTTCATCGCCTCGATGTAGCTCAAATACTGTTGAGCGATCATGGCGATGGGAATGTCGTAGATATTGATTTCGTTTTTCTTGATGAGGTGGAGAAGGAGGTCGAGAGGGCCCTCGAAGTTCTCAATCCGGACCTGGTAAGGCAGTTCCGTTTGTTCGGCCCCGTCAGTTTGGTTATCCACAAGGCGCTTTATACCAGCTTTGGGGAGGACGAGCAAGAGCCGATCTATTAGTTGTGGTCGAAAGGCCCTCTCATCGTCACCTGGATCGGACCAGATACGCGATCAGGACCGCGCTGAAGACGAGCAAAGAGAGCGTGATGGCGTACTGGATTTGCGGATTCTCAATCCCCAGGTTTTGGGAGGTGCCGGACCGCTTTGCCCTCGCGAATTGCGGTCCCTTTTCGAAGAATACTTTGGAGAAATCCTCGCGGCCGTTGAATTGGGCATCGTCAAAGTCCGCGGTCCCCCGGAACGTCGCGCGGCGGAAGAATGCATCTCCGTCGAACCGTGTAAACGTGAAGAAGGCGTCCCCGTCGAAGAGCGCTTCAGAAAAATCCGCCAGCCCTGAGAACTGTGCGCCCGAAAATCCCGTACCCGACTTGAAGTACGTTCGAGCAAGGATCACGTCGCGATCGAAACGCACTTCGAGGAACTCCGCCAGTCCCGTGAAGCCCGACTGCATGAGCGTCACAGGCCCATGAAACTGCGAGCGGTGAAAGCGCGTGTGCGGGCCGAAGGCCGTTTTCTCGCCGGTGAGTTCGCGTAGAAATCGGGCCTGCACGAAATATCCTTCCGCAAGAAACACCGCCCCCGACAAGACGACAGGCTGTGTGAAGACCGAGCGTGACAGATCGACGGTCCGTTCGAACGTCGTGCCTGCGAATGTCACGGGACCGCCGAAGATGAGACTGCCGGCGTCCGATCGATGCACGAGCCTGCCTTGCACGACTGAGTTCACGATGGACAACCCGCCGGCGATGACTCGCACGTCCTGCTCTTTGAGACCGCCGACTCCATCGACGGCAGGAGGATCGGTCGCGACAGGCAGCGTCTCCAGTTCCAAGTCCCCGCGAATGATGACCCCGTCCAGATCGATCGTTTGCCCTTGCTTCAACGCGGAGATGAGCGTCGAAGCGTTGACGGCATGCGCGTCACGATCGGCCATCGTGCATGCGCTGTCGAGGTGGATCTTCACGCGTCCTTGCTTGCCCGGCGTGGCGTCATCGACCGCGCACCCGGCGCTCACTGGTGCCGGAAACAGACACAGCAGGGCAGCCAGGCATGCTGCGCGGACTTGAGACGGCTTCGGCATGACCGCCCTTATACGGAATGGCTTCCCTACAAGGCAAGGCAGGAAATCATGCGTTTCTTCACGCATGCAGGCTATCTGTGTAGACTCTCGTCTATGAACAAACGCGCAGTCATCATGGGCTTGTTCGTGACGACTCTCCTCTTTGGAGTCCGACTCTCGGCGTCTGCGGAATACGTCGAACTGCCTGTCCTTGCTGCGAACGGACAAGACAATCTCGGCATGTTTGAAGTCATGTTGATGGGGTGGGATAAAAAGGCCAAGCCCCATCCGATCGAACTGCAGGTGAATTTTGGGGGCGTCCGCTTTGGGAACACGAACTTGGCATCGATGGGACAGGCCTTTGCCTATGCGCTGGAACGCACGCCTGACGTCTCACATACCGGTACCGTGTCCGTGCAGGGCGTCACCTACCGGCCGACAGCAACCGATGGTCCAAGCGCGGGCGCGGCGATGGCGGTAGGCTTCATTGCCACGTTGAAAGGCGAACGCATTCAGCGGGGCATGGCGATGACGGGAACGTTGGAACCCGGCGGCCGTATCGGCTGGGTTGGCGGCATTCCGGATAAGATCCGCGCAGCGAAGCGCGAGGGCTATCACACCGTCCTGGTGCCTCGGGGCCAGCTGTATTCGCCACAGTGGAATCTCGTCGAACTCAGCTTTCAACTCAACATCGCCGTCAAGGAAGTCGACTCGGTCGATGATGCCTATCTGCTCATGACCGGCAAGAGCATGTAACCCTCACCGCTCCGCCGCGCCTTCGCGGATTCCTTTCCGGATCGCCTCATACTCTTCCGTCGTCAGCCGATGCATGCCGAGTGCAAGCCGGCGGGTCAATTCCTGTTCCGGAATATTCAACACCCGGAGCAGCAGTGCTTGACTGGCCTGTGCCGACCCGGTCCAACGGTCGATCCCGTCGATCCGAACAAAGCCATGCCGGGCTTCCGTCCGCAACTCGTCCTTTAACAACTCGTCCAGCGCGGTAAAGTCCTGCACGGGAGGAACGATCCTGAAGTCTCCGCAGAGGCCGATCTTGAGAACATAGATCATACCGCGCGAGTGTGGCGTGAGATAGGTTTGGAGATTGGAACGGATGAGGGCCGTGCAGAGTCCCCACACCCCGTGAGCGAGTTGAAGATCGGCGCTCGCTTCGGAACTGCGTTCACGTAGCGCGGGAACAATAAACAGAAAGTGGCTCACGAGCGAGTGCTCACTCCATAACCGGAAGCGTTCGGCCTGCCGGACCGCGGCCGAGCGGGCACGAGCGGGAGGCTGGAAGCAGCTGTCAGGCCAAAATGGCGATCAGGTGAGACGACAGGGTTCAGTGTCGATAATCGTCGGCGTCATCGATGAGATCATCGGATTTTTCGAGATAGTCGACGTCTTCTTCATCGTCATCGAGAGAGAGTTCCTCTTCCATGTCCTCGTCCATTTCACTCTCGCCGCCGAGTTCGATCTCCTCTTCTCCCATTTCATCCTCATCGAGGTCAGACTCCTTCGGCATCGTGGGAGCCCCCTTGACCGCCGGCGCCTTCCTGCTCTCCTCATCGGGGACGGCCTTCTTGACGACGGAAGGTTTGGATGGAGCCGGTGCAGCGCTCGTGCTTTTCTTGGGAGCCACTTTCGGTTTGGCTGCGGTCTGCTTTTTCGCCGGCTTCTTCGCCGCTTTTTTCGGCGACTTCTTCGCCTTGCCCTTCGCAGCTTTTTTCGCCGGACGCTTCTTCATCTTCGCCATTCGATCCTCTCCTCTTCATCCGCACGCACATTGATCAGTAATTCGGCCTCCATCTAGCATGAATGTCCATAGTGTTGCAACGGGGTCGCAGGCGTATTTCGGCGCCCTGTCTTGCCCTTAGGGCCGGACCCAGACCGTCACCACGGCGGGAGCGCTGTCCGCTCCCTTGATCGTGTCCGGACCCGCCATATCCGTCACCACCAGGGAAAATTGATAGCGCTTTTGCTCGGAGACTTTCGGAGCGATAAAGGTGGCCTTGGCTTCATTCACGTTGCTGAGGATGACGCGATGGCCCAAAATTTGTTTCCACTCGAAACGCAAGAGATCGCCGTCGGGATCGCGGCTCTTCAGGCCGTCGAGCAGCACGAGATCACCGGATTTCGCATGTAGTTCCGTGACCACTTCCGCAATGGGCGGCCGATTCGGCACGCCGTCCGCATCAACGATGACGTCCACTATCCCCGTTTTGCCCCGGTTCTCGACGGCCACGGTGGCTTTACCCCCGCCCATCACGTGCAAGATGCCGTTGCCATCCACCGAAACCACCCGTTCATCCGACGATCGAAAACGACTGCCAACGCCCGGGCCGCTGAGCAGCCGCGATACCCCGTCGCTGAATTGTCCGATTGCAGGAACCAAGATCCGCTTGCCGACCGGCGTCAGTCTCCAAGGTTTTTCCACGCTGAACTCGATGGCCTGAAGTTCCGAGGTTGTGCCCACGGTCACCAGCACCTCGTCAAATTCCTCCTGACTCTCCATTCGGCCTCTGACCACTTCGCCCACGGCCAGGAGCCGCATCCGGCCAAGCGCGTCTTCGGGCACCGTGACTGTGCCGATCAAGGGAGCGCCGTCCTGCGATGGAGTGAACGGCGCCGGATTGGCCTGATGGGAAGCCAGCGGTTCCTCATCGATTCGGTACCAATAATAACGAACGCGCCGAAGACTGACCTCCCCGCCGACGTCCACAGCGACCGGAAGCGCCTGACCGGCGGATAATGTGGAGTCGGCCGCCGGCGTCGTCAAAGTCAACGCTCGGGCCGTAACTGGAAGCACGTCGAGCGGCCACTGCCCGTGCCATGCCAAGGCCACGAACGCGAGACTCAGGACATTCTGGCGCATGCGTGTCCTCTAACCTCCCTCAAAATCAGGCGAAGAATCGTATAATCTTGGAGTCAGGTCAAGATCATTTCCACGCTTCCGAAACATCCTGGGCACTACTTGCCATCTTGACCGGCGTGATAGAATGGTTACACACAAACCAAGAGTATGAAACACACGATATCCTTCAAGACTGTTATGGTCATATTGGCCATGCTGGCATGGACCGTATGGCCGACGTCCGCTACGCCTCCCTATACCGCCATCACCATCGACAACGGATCACCCTACTTCGTGCCCAAATCCGCGACGGTTTCTACCGGCGCGCCGATCAGGTGGGAGAATCCGACGCCGACGGAACATACGATCACCCACGTCGGCTGTCTCGAGGACGGGGAAAGCTGCGCGTTTGACTCTGGCATGGTCCTTCCGAACGATACCTACACGCATCCCGGATTGGCTCCGGGCAAGTATCAATATATCTGCCGTATCCATCCCATCATGCACGGGACGATTATCGTCACGGATCCCTCCCCGGTCCCTTCTCCACTATAAACCCTCAGGCGCCCCAGAGGTTCTTGCAGGAAAAGCGATGGCTCGTGTAGGCTTCTGCGCCTAACACCTACGATTTGGAATGAAGCCGGCTGTTGCTGTCCACGAACCGCGTCACCTCACAGGAGAAACCCTCAATCTCCTGGCCTGGCACATCCCCGATTTGGTCGCCTACCAGCACCACGGCGATGAATGGTGGTTTGCGCCTCTCGACGACAGTCTCCCCATCGTCAGGTTAAACCGCACGGGCCTCGAGATGCTCAAGGCCATGAACGGCCACACCACCGTCCGCACGCTGGTCGAGCGATATGCCGCCAAGATCTGCGGACCGGACGGGCAGCCGGGACAGTGGCATTTGGAGCGCTGGGCCCTCCCTAACTACTCACTGTGTTACTACGGCACTGAGCCTCCGGGCGGACACCGGCATACGGCCAAATGGGACGTGTTGCTGCAGCAAATCCGCGAGGGGTGGTCCGGACAGGCCGGCTTTGAGGGCGAGGAACACCTCGAAGACTTTCACGTTCATGACCTGAAAGACACTGCCGAGGACGACGGACATTTCGATCTGATCGAAACGACGGTCTCCCATCTCTTTCGTGAGCCGAACGAAGCCTTGAACGGCCTGACGTACGGCAGGCTGCTCATGCAGAAGCTTCGACGGTTGGGCTGGTTCAATCCGAAGCCGCAGGTCATCGTCGAAGTAGGCGGCGGTCTCGGCTATGTGGCCCGGGAGCTCGGCAAGGAACTTCTGCCGTTCGAAAAGCAAAGCATCCGATACTGCTCCGTCGACATCACCAAGCCATTTCTCAAGCTTCAGATCGCGCGCGCAAAAGCCGGCGGATGGCCATGCAGCGGCACTCGAGCGAATGCCGAATGGCTGCCCTTCAAGGACAACTCCGTGGATCTGGTCATCGACAACGAAAACATGGCCGACATGACGCCGGTCAAGCTGACGAGGCAGGAATTGGTGTCAGGCTCCGGTACAACGCCGCAACATCAGGAAGCGCTGGACTGGATCAGGCGTGTGCGTCTGCCGCTCGGTCCTGACCTTCCGGACGACGTGATCTTCAATCTCGGTCCCTTTCGATTCGTTGCCGAACTGTGGCGGGTGCTCAAACCGGGAGGGCGTGCCTTTCTAACGGAGTTCGGAATTGAAGAAGGCTGGCCCGCGCCGGTCAAGCTGCCGGGCCATACGGAATACGAAGTTCAATATAACCACCTCCGGCAAGCCGTTCGTTGGCTCGGCTTTCAGGAGCAATATTTATCGCTCCCTCAATTTCTCACCATGAAACCCGACACCAAGGTGTTGTGCACGGGCGCGGCCTATACCATTCAACGGTTTTGTCAGGCGATGAACAAACCGTTCGTCGTCCGGGCCTACACGGAGCAGGAGCTGAAACTGACGCTCGGCGACTTGCTCCCCAAGTTCCAGGGCACTCATTATCATGACGTGGCGGACCCTGCCTGGTTTGGGCTGATCGATTTCAAAGTCCTGCTATTGGAAAAACCGGGAGGGGCACCCAAACCCACGTTCACTGAAAATAAGGGCTATCGCTGGTATTCGCAGAGGTAACCGCATCTCGGCCGGCCAGCCGGTCAGCCAATTCGATCAACACGCCCTCTCTCAGTCCCAAATCACTCACGAGACATTCCCGCTTCCCCAAAGTGTCCATGACCGTCCGGAGAATGATCGCACCGGCGGCAATCACGTCCTCACGGTTTGTTTCGAGTCCCGGCATGCCGGCCCGTTCGACCTTCGTCCGCGCCAGCAGCTGCTCTTCGAGACCGGCGATCGTGTCGATGCTCAACCGGTAGTTATGAATGCGGGCCGGTTCATAAGCAGGCAGTCGCTGAGCCATTGCCGCTAGTGACGTAACGGTGCCTGCCGTCCCCACCAGCGCCAGTCCCGCCGGTCGCAGGATCCCAGCCAACGCCGTGCTGGTTTCGGCCCGGACCCACTCGCGCGCCTGTTGAATCTCATCGGGTGTCGGCGGATCATGATGCAGCACACGTTCGGAGAGGCGCACGACGCCGATGTCGATCGACCGCACGCAGGGCGCTTGCCGGTCTCGAGCCAGGATGAATTCCGTGCTGCCTCCGCCGATGTCCAACGCCATCAGGTCCGTGATTTCCGGCGGTAGCCCCGAACGGATACCGAGCATCGTCCGTCTGGCTTCTTCTTCGCCGGTAAGGATTTCGACGACGAGGCCGGTTTCCGATTTCACCCGATCCAGAAACTTGTTCCGATTCATGGCGTCGCGGACGGCGCTCGTCGCGACGGCCGTGCATGCCTGCACCTGGCAGCCATCGATGACGCCTCGCCACTCTCTCAGACACTGCACGACGCGGTCGATCGCTTCGGCCTTGAGCCGTTTCGTGTGATCGACCCCTTCGCCGAGGCGAAGAATCCGTCGATCTGAGTGGAGCTCCTTCAAAGCACCGCTGGGAGGAATGTCTGCAATGAGCAGGCGGCAGGTCAGCGTTCCAATGTCGATGCCCGCAAGCCGCTGGTCCTTCATTCGGCGTCGCGAATTTCCTGCATCTCGGCTTCCAGCTTGTTGCCGGTGTCTTTCAACTGCTGGATATCCTTCACTAAGCGCGCGATCTCGGTATCGTACATGACGCGCTCTACCGGCTCGCCGGCTTCACGAAGGCTCACGGCCCGCTCGCCGACGTCGCGATACAATTCCTTCAATTGCTGATCGATTTTCCGGACTTCGAGCCGGAGCCGCAGCAACTCCGTTTCCTCGAGTGCGCGGTTCGCCGCCTGCGCGGTACCGAGGCGCAGCGTCGCTAGGCCGGACTTCAGGTCATGCTTCAACCGTTGCAGCAACCTCATTCTTCTTTTCCTCTTCTCACAAGGATCGGTATCCTCGCATCAAAGCTCTTTGCGGGTGGTGCCGATCAGACTGATCTCACCCACCCATCCTGCCGCGCCGAGACGCGGCTTTCACCAAGAGCCCGCAGCATAAGCACCGCCTAAAAATTGATCCTTCCCCATTCGCTTGCTCTCGCTTTGGGGCGAGGGCTGATCGATCTCCCACTGCGCGCTTGGACGAGCACCGTCACCCTGAAAATACGATGGATCTGGTGTGCGCGTTCGGCGAGCAAAGGAGATCACCAGCCCTCACGCCCCTTTTTCCTACACCGGGCGGGGTGCGAGGACGGTCGGGCTGGTCGAGGACAGGACCCGCGTTCTTCAACTCACCGATCCCAACTCCATTTTTTTTTCCCACTTCCGCAGCATCGCCTCTCGAACGCCGTGATGCCCAGGCGCACTCAGCTGCGGGTCCTGCTTCAGCAGCGAGAAGGCTTCCGATCGAGCCTGCTGGAGCAGATCCGCGTCCCTCACAATGTTGGCCACGCGGAATTCCGGCATACCCCATTGCCGCAATCCGAAGAATTCTCCCGGTCCTCTGATGCGCAGATCTTCTTCAGCGATGATGAATCCATCGGTGGACCGGACGAGGGCTTCCAGCCGTTCCTTGACCAGCGACGCCGGCTCCTGAAGTCCTGTCGGCCGCTTGCCCGGCGTCAGCTTATGGCGGCCCAGCGTGGCTGCCATGAGCAAACAGTAAGACTGGTGCCCGCCTCGGCCGACGCGCCCACGCAGCTGATGGAGTTGCGCAAGCCCGAAGCGCTCGGCATGCTCGATCATCATCGAAGTCGCATTGGGCACATCCACCCCGACCTCGATCACGGTCGTCGCGACCAATAAATGAATTGTGCCGCCCATGAAATCCGCCATGACCGCTTCCTTGTCCGCCGGCTTCATCCGGCCGTGCAAAAGGCCGACGCGAAAGTCTTTGAATTCCTCGTGCTGTAACCGCTCCGCTCCCTGGATCGCCGCCTGCAGGTCGGATTTCTCCGACTCTTCAACGAGCGGATAGACGACATAGGCTTGCCGCTTATTGTGCAACTCATCGCGCAGGATCTGATAGGCCCGCCGCCGCTGCGCCTCTCCGAACAGGAACGTCCGAACCGGTTTCCGTCCCGGCGGCAACGCGCCAATGACGGAGACGTCCAAGTCGCCGTAGACCGTCATAGCCAGCGTCCGCGGAATGGGCGTCGCCGTCAAGACCAGCACATCGGGCTTATAGCCCTTCTCGCTGAGTGTCTTCCGTTGCAGCACGCCAAACTTATGCTGCTCGTCGACGACCACGAGCCCCAACGTGTGAAACTTCACGCCTTTTTGAATCAAGGCATGCGTGCCGATCGCAACCTGAATCTCCCCGGATGCAAGGCCTGTCAATTGGGATTTCTTGACCGCTGCTTTGTCACTGCCCCGCAAGAGCGCCGTCTTCAAGCCGAGGCCGTCCAACAGTTTGCTCAAATTGCGGTAATGCTGCTCGGCGAGGATCTCAGTCGGCGCCATGAGCGCCGCCTGATAGCCTGACCCGCAAGCCATCACCATGGCATGGAGCGCCACCACCGTTTTCCCCGATCCGACGTCGCCCTGCACAAGCCGATTCATGGGTTTGGAGGAGATCATGTCCCGAAAAATCTCACGGACGACCTGATCCTGAGCAGGGGTCAGGTGAAACGGCAAGGCTCGTCCCAGTTTCTCCAGCAGCGGAGTCCTCGGCTTGAATTCCAATGTTTTCTTCTCACTCTGGATGGAGCGCTGCCGCGCCGCAAGAGCGACCTGCAATAGAAACAACTCCTCGAACGCCAGCCGTCGGTGCGCCGCCGATCGGCCTTGGTCAAACAACGGCAGATCGGCGCCCGCTTCAGGGAAATGGACTTGGGCCAGCGCCTCCTGCACCGGCATCAACCGTTGCCTGGCCCGGACGGCGACCGGCAAGGTGTCCTTGAGACCGGCCGCGTGATCGTCGAGCAGTCCCTTGATGACCACACGCATCTGTCGGGACGTCCAACCCTTCGTCTCGTGGTAGATCGGCACGATACGTCCAACGTGCAGCGTGAACTCCGTGCCTTCGCCCACGACTTCGTATTGCGACACTTCCATTCTCGGAACCATCCAGCCTTGCCTTCCGGCAATGATGCGCCCGCTCATCATGACCGAGCGTCCCACAGCCAACACCTGCTCCAGATACGGCTGGTTGAAGAACACGGCCTGCATACGGCCCGTTTTGTCTTCCAAACCCACCTCAAGCACGGTCAGCCGCCGATTCCTTGTTCGTTTGAGCGTGCTTTTCGCGACGATCCCGCACACTGCCGTGACCATGCCCGGCACCAGGTCGCCGAAAGGCGTCATCACCGAGCGGTCTTCGTAACGCCAGGGCACGGTCCAGAGCGCATCTTCGACCGTTTCGATGCCGAGGCGCTGCATGATCGAACTGCGCTTCGGGCCGACACCTCTGGCAAACCGGATGGGCAAAGTCGCAGGCTCGGCCGGCGGATTCCCCCGCGGCAGAGATGCTTCGCTCTTGAGCGGTTCCGGCGTCTGCCAACCAGGGCCACGGTCGTTCGCGTCCCCTCTCAATGACTTGAGAATCGCCGCAGCTTCGAGCAAACGGTGCTGCTGTTCCTCCGCGGTCAACCGCCCCTGGTCTTCCGTGAACAGGGCACGGAGCCTCAATAACGCCGCTTCCACTGATTTCGGATAGACGTGATCCGAGAGCGCCCACAGGACTTGCGAAGACACGAAACTTCCGAGATTCTTGACGGTGGGCAGATGGGCAAACGCGTCGCGGCTGGCAAATTCAATCGGACGCGCAAGGCGGTCCAACCATCGCTGAAACTGATCGAGAGGACTGGGCTCAGACGAGCGCCACATGGAAGGTCGAATCGTACCACAGCGCCCGCCCCTCCTCAATGGAAGCGGGGACCTGGGACCCCACGGGAATCCTGTAGATTTCCTTACTTTTCTTTGGCGGACTCACCCTTGGTGCTACACTGGCCGCAGACTGAAAAGGTCCGCCTTCATGTACCGTAGAAACATTTCCAATCTGCTCTATCCAATTGCCGCCGTCCTGGCGCTGTTCATCGTCTATGAGGCGGTGCTCAAGCCGACCTACATCCCGACACCGCCGCCGATATCGAGCAATCAAGAATCAGCGCGTGACAGGAAGGAGCAGGCCCCGGACCACGCCTACGACGCTCCTTCCGAGGAGCCCCCGGCCGCAGCGGAAAAGCAACTGCGCGTGATCGATGCGGGGGCCGTGCCCGACTCAAAACACCATGACATGCTGGAAGCCATTAGAGACGAGATCGAGAAAGGGAATCTGAAAAATGCCGAAAGCCGGCTGTCCGGCCTCTCTGCCGACGTACAAGCCGATTCACGGACTCGTGCTTATGTCGCGGTGCTTTGGAACAATCTCGGGATCGAACAGGAAAAACTGGATGGGACCAAAGGCTCGGTCAAGGCGTATAAGAAAGCCGCCTCTCTCGATCCGAACAACGCTCTCATCCTCATGAATCTGGCCCACGCCTACTGGGAACAGCGCGATCCGGCAATGAATCAGGATTTCCTCGAACGGCTGATTAAAGTGGCGCCGCAAGAGCCGTTCCCTCACATGGCCTTCGCCGACTGGCTGCAAGAGCGCGGCCGTCTGCCTGAAGCAGGCCGCCATTTAGATCAGGCCGTCGAACGGGCGGGCAGCGATCCGTCGCTCCAATCCTATCTGCGCACCGTGACTTCGAAAGTGCACCACACCGATCAGATGGAAAGCCGGCTGGCCAGCCGTGAAGGCGCCCACTTCACCGTCAAATACGACGGGGACAACGACGTCGAGTCCTGGACGATCGTCTTGGACGTCCTCGAGGAGGCCTACCGGGAAATCGGTCAGAAGTTCGGCCATTTTCCCTCGAAGCCTGTCGTCGTCGTTCTTCATCCGAACGCCACCTTTCACGCCAACACAGGAAGTCCGGCCTGGGCCGACGGGCTGTTCGATCCGGTCTTGGGCCGCATTCACTTGCCGACGCAGGGTGCGTTGACGGATCGCGCCTGGTTGAAGCGTGTGCTGCGTCACGAATTCGTCCATGCGTTGCTGCATGACCACCAGGGTCTAAACCACAATGCCCTCCCGAGCTGGCTCAACGAAGGGCTGGCGATGCAGCTGTCGAGCGATCACTGGCCGGACGTCGAGGAACTCAGCCGGAGTGAGATATCCGTCATACCCTTGACTGCGTTGGAAGGCAGTTGGGCGAACCTGCCCGCGGAAGCCGCGTCAGTGGCATACCTGGAGGCGGATTCGGCGACACACTATCTGCTGACACGCTATGGGATGCATGAGGTAGTGCAATTGCTGGGGCGGCTTAAGAAAAAGCAGACGTTGGCAGTGGCGATTCAAGCCGAACTATCGCTCTCGTATGATCAGTTTCAATCCCGGTGGGTGGCGCATTGGCAGGAAGGGCGGACCAAGGGGGCGTAGGTTGCCGGTCGCGCCGTAACAGCCCCGGCGTCTCATCCGATTGCCCCGCCGCCGATTCTTCGCTGTCTTCGCTGGCTTCAACTTTATCTTCCCACAACCACCGACGGCCCGCTTGATCCGGCATTTTGATCCGGAAATCGACATCACGCGGCGCAGTTCCCGTCATGCCGATCACGCTTCGGCTGATCCGTTCAATCCGTACCGGCGCAGCGTCCGTGGAAAATTCATCAGACCATACGAGCTGTCCTGTCTCTGGATTGTGGGCCCTGAGCACAAAATGGGGCTGACCGGTCTCCTTCGGGCGGGAAGCGGTTTTGGTGATTGCAGTCCGCGGCTGAAGGCGTGCCGACACACGCTGTGTTGCAGATTCCGGATGATCGCCCACCGCAAGGTTCAGCCGGCCTTCCCATAAAAAATGGCCGTTCGACGCATCGTAGACGCGCAGCGTAAATTCCGAGAGACTGCCCGTACCGATGCCAAGGCCTCCCGCGAAGATCCGCGTCCGGGGGTGGCTTGAAGAAGGCCCGTCATCTTTAATGTCGAGTTCGTACGTATCCGCCGAAAGCACTTCCCCGGATTGCGCATCGTACGTCTTGACCGTAATGAACGAGGTTTCCTCATCTTGGAAGCCAAATCCGGCCGCGACGACGGCGTGTGCTTGGGTAGCGGCGACAGGTTCAGCGGCCACACTCAGGAAAGGGACGGCGAGGACTGTCAAACAAACACTGCCTACCCAGCAGATCGAACGCATGCTTGAGTCTCCTGTTTCGTCGACACCGACTATGCCAGGATCGACCCAAGGAGAACATTCCCCGCTGTCGGGGGACAATCCCCCAAAAGGGGGTGTCGTCAGCGACTAGGGAGGTACCGTGTGGCGTTCACAGGAGACCTGAAGGGCGACACTTGAGTTTAGCCGTGCGGGTTGAACGGAACTTCTCCGAAGAGTTTGTAGCGGTGGCGGGCGACCCATCGATAGACCCGGTCGCCGAGCGGTTTTACGAACGGAACGGCAAACAGTGCGGCCAGCAAGCGTCCGCCCCTCAATCCCGGCAGCAGAGGAAGAAAGGCATCGAGTCCGCCGGCAATTCTGCCATCGGCAGTCACCAGGAACGCGGCTTCCGGTCGTCCGTCGTGATGCCGAGGTCCAAGAAGCTGCCGGGCTTCCTCGCTCTGATACGGGATCATACGTAGCTGCCGCCCCTCGGACAAGCGTTCGATCCCGCCTTTGGCGGTGACACACATCCGGCAGCGGCCGTCATAGATGAGAAGGCATTGTTGTGCATGAGAAGCAGAGGCCTGAGCCATGGATCACCAATGAGGGTTGCCCGTACGAAACGGGACCGCTAAGATCCGCCCATGCCGCATCGAAACGTTTTACTCATGGCGCTGCTGACACTCGGCAGCATCGGCGCTGCCACGCTTTTGCTGCCCCTGTCCCCAACGCCGGGACGCTCTCAGGTGCTCTGGTGGCTCTTTCTGGTGATCCTTCCCCTTGCGCTGGCCACCATGATCGTCATCGGCATCGCCTGGGCGGCGATGGTGTGCGTGATCTATGGAACCATTGGATTGGCGCTCGATCTGGCGACCGTGATCAGCATATTGAGCGGGCGCGGAGGATCTGAGCTCACGCTGGCGCTCAGTATCGTCAGTGGGAGCGCGAACTTCGCACTGATCGTCTTTGGCGGTCGCGCATTTTGGGCCGGTTTGGAGCAACGGCCTCCAAGATCCCGCCCTCCCAGTCCTCCTTTCCCTTCCTCATCCTCACGGGCTTGACGGACGCAAAGCCAGCTTGTTTCAGCCAGGCTGTGGTGTCGGCCACAGAGTAGGTATTGCCGGTCTCCGTGAACAGCAGCATTGACACGGCAAAGAGACTGGCTTCTCCGGGATGCAGGCCCTCTCGATCGTGAAGGAATGCATCTTGAATGATGAAACGTCCGCCCTCCGGCAACGCCGCTCTTGCCCGGCGAAACACGTCGAGATTTTGCTCGGGCGAGTAAATGTGCAGGACGTTGGAGTACCAAATCACGTCGAAGCATCCCGGGATGTCGTCGTTCAGCAAATCCAAGGGCAGATACGAAAGCCGCGCGCCCGCCTTGGATGTCGCTGCAATTTCTTTGGCCACTTCCAACGCGGCCGGACGGTCGCAGACGGTCGCTCGAAGGCCGGGATTCTTGGTCAGAAATGCCATCGCATACGTTCCCGGCCCTCCCCCGAGATCGAGCAACGTCTTTGCCCCTTTTAACGGCAATTGCCCGGCAACCATCGGCGCCGTTTCCAGCGTCCGATGGTGCATGGCCCAAGTAAACTGCCGGCGATAATCAGGAGCCTCCGGCTCGTCTTTGTCCAGCGGTTCGCCGGTCCGAACCGACTCTGCCAAGCGCAGCCAGTCGTCCGCATGGTTGGTAATCAGCTGCAAATAGTTCCCGCGAAAGTCCGGATCCTCGGCATTCAAGGCCGTCGCCGCCAACGGGCTATTGCGATAAGACTCACCCTTCTTGCGCAATAACCCGACCATCGCAAGGTTCCGGCATAAAATCGAAAGTCCCCGCTCGCTGACCTTCATTTCGCGGGCGAGATCAGGAAGGAGCCACACACGCTTCCCGATAATCGTGAACAGTTTGAGCTCAAGGGCGGTGAGAAGAATCCTCGGCAGGCGATAGGCCGACAGGGCGTCGCGGAACGCGTCAAACGTCGCGATCGTGTTCATACGGCACCCCCGATCTGCCTGCAGCACCAGCGCATGAGGTCCTGGACTTTGGGCAGATTTTCGAAATCGACGTCGCGTGCGAAGGACACTGCCACGTAGTCTTCATTCATTTCCGTTTGCTCGGAAAAGCCCGACTGCAGCAGCAACGGACGGAATTTCGAGACCGCTGGCTGAATGAAGTACTTGGCCTGTTTGGCAACCTCATCCGTACCCAGGTCTTCCGGCGTGCCCTCGGACATGAGGCTCATGACATCGTCCATGGCGATCCCGTATTGGCAGAGCAGCTTGCCTTCCGGCTTGATTTCCAGCAACCAGCCGTCGGTCCCGAGGTCGAGCGCGAGCGGGCCGTCCGGCTCGAGTTCGTACAGTTGCGGGAAGGCCTTGGACAACATGGTGCGCGCTTCCGTCCAGCGCGGCGACTTGCATTCACTCATCCGTGCGACTCCTTGAGGGCTGCCCTCGCCAGGCGCTCTTGAAGAGCACGCAGGCGTTTGGTGTTCTCCTCGAGTTTCGGCAGGTCGTACTTGCGGTCCATCTCCACCACGCGTTCAAGCAGCCGCGCCGCTTCCTGTAAGCGGCCCATGGCTTCATAACAGTCCGCCAGAACGTACCGGGCACCGCCGGTCCGTAGTTCGTCCCGAGATCGCTCGGCAATCGACTGACTGGTGTGGCAGCAGGCGACAGCGTCATCGAGCCGTTGCTGCAACAGGAACGTCCGGGCCATCATGCGCCAGGCATCGGCGACTCCGCCGTCGTTCCCCAACCGGCGCATGAGCACCATCGATTTCTCGTAGTAGGCAATCGCCTCCTTGAAGTCACCCTGCTCCCTGGCGATCAGTCCCAGATCAGAAAAGAGCACGGCCTTGGCCCCCTCATCATGTGTCTTCATCATCAGGTCGAGCGCTTCGAGATAATACGCCTTGGCGCGCTCCCATTCACCGGCATCCGCACGCAGGTTTCCGAGATTGGCCAAGGTCGTTCCGATGCCCTTTTCGTCCCCGAAGATCTTTTGCAGTTCCAGGACCTCCTGATAATAATTCTGGGCGGCCTCTCGACGACCGCTGACGGCACAGATATTTCCTAAATTTCCCAACGTCGCGGCCAAGGCCCGCTGGTCGCCGGTGAGACGGTCGCATTCCAGAGCTTTCGCATAGCACGTATACGCCTCGGTGTAATGGCCCCGTCCGAAATGCTGGTTGCCCTGCCGGTTCAATTCTTCCGACAATCCATTCTTCAGCGTCATGGCGTGTCACGATCCCTGTATGACAACCGATGTGGACACAACGACGGCAGCATGGCCTGGCTAGGTGACGGCGCGTTCAACGGCCGCTTTCGCGTCAGTGAGAATCGACGCTCC
>JBKPKC010000279.1:0-3124 GCA_046765595.1 Nitrospirota bacterium | reverse complement strand
GAGTTATTGAGGTTCATCCACCCCACAGGCCCGGGGCACTATGGGGTGGGCGATCGGGGAATCAGTTCGCTCCTCAATCCGGACCGGCTCCGGCGCATTCTCATCAAAATGCTCGACGAGAACGAGTTCCTGAGTCCCTTCGGCATTCGGTCGCTCTCGAAGGTCCATGAGAAACACCCCTATATCTTCCGCGTTGGCGACCAGGAGTATCGTGTGACGTACCTTCCAGGAGAGTCCAACACGGGCATGTTCGGCGGGAACTCGAACTGGCGAGGACCCATCTGGATGCCCGTCAACGCCCTCATCATCCGGGCGCTGCTGAACTTCTATTGGTATTACGGAGACACCTTCAAGATTGAGTGTCCCACCGGCTCAGGTCGGATGATGAACCTCTTTGAAGTCGCTCAGGAGATCACAGACCGCCTTGCACGAATTTTCCTCCGGGATCGCAGCGGGCGGCGGCCGGTTTACGGCGATACCAACAAGTTTCAAGACGATCCGCACTGGCGCGACCATGTGCTCTTTTATGAATACTTCCACGGTGACAAGGGCACGGGGCTCGGTGCCAGCCACCAGACTGGTTGGACCGGCCTCGTGGGTGGACTCATCTGGCTCTTTGGCTCGCTGGACGCGGAGCGTGCCCTGGAACGCGGCAAGATGGGGGCGTTGAAGCATCGTGCCTAACCATCGATGAAGCAGGAGAAGAACCGAGCCGAAGAGGCTCATTGAGACGATGGAAGAACCGACAAAAACATCTCATGTAGTCACGGCAGTCGTTCTCGCCCTGACGGTGATCGTGTTCGTTCTAGACCTGATGACTCCTTTAGGCATCGCCATCTGGATTTTATACATCGTTCCAGTTGGACTGACGCGTTGGTCATCCTTCAGATCCTTGACTGCCAGCGTGACGGGTGCCTGTACGGCTCTGATTATTGTTGGCTACTTCAATTCTCCTCCCGGTATCGACCCAGAGATCGCAGTCATCAATCGCCTACTTGGAATCTTAATGTTGTGGATGACCGCATTGTTTCTCTGGTTCGGGAAAGCGTAGGGTTCAAACATGAAGCGGGCCGGTCTATGGATAATTATCGTTTTGATCGTTTTCATCATTCTGATCGCACTGATGCCTGTCCTGAGCGCGAGGTTCGGCGGCGAATACATGCGTCCCACCATGAACGCGCCGCTTCCCAAGTGGAATCCTGAGTACGGGTATCGCTTCGCCAATCTCCCGCCGTCGGTAACAGGCAGCACGGACAGTCTCTTTATGGTGGCCTCCTTCTCCGGAGGCGGCGCGCGGGCCTCAGCGCTCTCTTACGGGGTGCTGAGGGAGCTAGCCCGGACGCCGATCGTGTGGGAAGGCTATCGGAAAAATCTCTCCGACGAACTCAATATCATTAACGCCGTATCAGGCGGCAGTTTCACGGCTACTTACTATGCGCTCTATCATGATCGCATTTTTCAGGACTTCGAATCTCGCTTTCTGCGCAAAAATTGGGAGCGTGAACTTCACGCGCGAATCTTTTACAACCCCATCAGTTTGTTACGGATCCTGTCTCCCTATTTTGGTCGTGGCCACATCTTTGCACAACTGTTGGACGAGGCGCTGTTCGACGGGGCCACGTTCAATGACCTCGTCTCAAGTGGCCAACGACCGATCCTCTTCCTTCATGCCTCCGACATGGCCACCCTCGCGCGGTTCGAATTCAACCAACGGCAGTTTGATCTGATCTGTTCCGACCTCAGCAAACTCCGGCTGTCGGTGGCGACCGCCGCATCGAGCGCCCTCCCCCTGATCCTCAGCCCTATCTCGTTGAAGAACTATGCCGGACAGTGCGGCCTCGATCCGCCAGCATACCTAAGGGAAACCCAACGGACCTCGTGGGGCCGGAGGCGCGTCAACGAGCTGCGGTCATATGCTGATGCTGAGAAGCGCCCGTACATCCATCTGTTGGACGGAGGACTGGCTGACAACCTCGGCATGCGCTCTATCTTGGAACTGTCGTCCCTCGTGGAGGATCTCGACTCGACGTTTCAAATCCTCGGGGTGCGAAGAGTCCGAAAACTCGTCTTCCTGATGGTGAGCGCAGAGACCGATCCGGATCTGAGATCCTTCAAACTGGACGAACTGCCGAGCCTCGCGCGGGTGGTGAATGCGTTGATCGATATCCCAATCAACCGCTATTCCGACGACACCGTGGTCCTGATGCAGCAGGCGGTTCTGCAATGGCGGGAACAACTTCTCCAGCGTGCCCGGACCGGGAACACGGTCTTCACGCCCGATGCGGATATTTATTTGATCAATGCGAGTTTGTCGGAGGTTGAAGACTCGGAGGAGCGAGCGCGCCTCATGAGCATTCCCACAAATCTCTCGCTGACCGATGCGCAAGTGGATGATTTGGTGCAGGCCGCATCCAAGCTCATCAGGAATGACAGAGAATTTCAACGCCTTCTCCGCGACTTGGGGACAGAGGCTGCCAAAACCCCGACGGATCAGTCGACGGACCATAAATCCAGCGAGATAAAACGTCGGGGGTCTTAGAGGGCTGAGATTTTGTGCCTGATAGCCAAGTGGTAGCCTGAAGCTTGCCTCACCGAGTCATGGTGCCTACAGTAGGCCACCCCCCTCACAACATCATTGCCGATGCCACGGCAATGGAACCGGACCAGATGTTTAGTGCTCTATGAGGGCAGCCGATGCCCCGTTGGATGGATGTAACGACTTCATCTTTTCTTCTGCTTCTTTTTCGAGTCTGCTACCGCGCTGCCACCAGGACAGGACAACTCAGCCCATCTAGGCTCACTTCGGAGGCATCCTGTTTTGTAGCTGACGCAATATTTCGTGATCGTTGTCCGTCAGAGCCTGCGGATGACGGGAACAGTTCAGAGCAAACTTAATCATATCCCGAAGTTTCGGATCGGGTATATCGTTTACATTTCAGACTAAACTCTCAAGCAGCTCAGGCTTCACGCCCAACATGCGACAGCAAGCAATGTGCGCCGCGGTGCAATATTGACACGCTCGGTCTTGGGAGATGGCCACAAACATCATCTCTTTCTGCCATCGAGGCAGTGCTCCGGTAACCAGGGCACCTTTCACCGCTTCCCAAGTGCCACGGACTACCGA
>JBKPKC010000278.1:0-5118 GCA_046765595.1 Nitrospirota bacterium | reverse complement strand
GTTCATCTTGTTGCTGATGACCCGTCCGACCCATTCCCGCCGTTTGACTTCGCTCTCAGCCATGCTCTCTCACCTTTCGCAACTAGGACGCCTTCTTCTGCGCCGCCCGCTCCACCTCGCGCTGGATGGTTTTCAGCTGCGCGATCGACCGCTTCGTCTTTCGAATCTGCATCGGATTTTCCAGCCGGCCGGTGCCCAACTGAAACCGCAGATTGAACAGCTCCTGCCTGAGCTGCTTAGCCTTCTCGGAGAGTTCGGCGCCGCTCAGCTGTCTCAATTCCTTCAGATCCATGTCCGTGCTCGTGCTTTCGTGTCCGGCAACAGTCTTAGAATTCGCCGCGTGTCACGCACTTTGTGGCAATCGGCAGCTTATGCGATGCGAGCCGGAAGGCCTCATGGGCGATATCGGAAGTGACCCCGCCCATTTCGTACAGAATCCGCCCCGGCTTCACGACGGCGACCCAGTATTCGGGATTGCCCTTGCCCTTACCCATGCGGGTTTCCGCCGGCTTCTTGGTGATCGGCTTGTCCGGGAAGATTCTTGTCCACACCTGACCGCCGCGCTTGACGTAGCGGGTGATCGCAATGCGCGCCGCCTCGATCTGGCGGCTCGTCACCCAACCGGGCTCCAACGCCTTAAGTCCGAATTCGCCCAGCGTGATGTGGCCGCCGCGATAGGCCTTGCCCCGCATCCGCCCCTTCATCATCTTTCTGAATTTGACTTTTTTCGGTGCTAACACAATGTCCTCGTTACTTACCCGAGCCGCCGCTCAAATGCCGCCTCGGGCTTGAGCGGCTGGGCCGGAAGAATCTCGCCCTTGTAAATCCAGGTTTTGACGCCGATCTGTCCCATCGTGGTATGGGCCTCGGCAAAGCCGTAATCCACTTCGGCCCGCAATGTATGCAGGGGCACCCGGCCTTCGCGATACCATTCCGTGCGCGCGATTTCCGCGCCGCCCAGACGGCCGGCGATCATGATTTTGATCCCCTGCGCGCCCAGACGAAGCGCTGATTGCACGCTGCGCTTCATCGCCCGTCGGAACGCGACACGCTTTTCAAGTTGCGTCGCGACGTTTTCGCTCACCAGCTGCGCATCCAACTCGGGCTTCTTGATCTCCTTCACGGTGATGTAGACCTGCCCGCCGTACTGCTTCTCCAATTCGGCTTTCAGCTTATCGACCTCGGCCCCTTTGCGGCCGATGATGATGCCCGGCCTGGCCGTATGGATGATGACGCGGGTCTGGTCACCCGAGCGTTCGATTTCCACCTTGGCTACGCCGGCATGAAACAGCTTCTGCTTGACGACCTTCCGGATCTTGATGTCCTGGTGGAGCAGCTTCGCGTAGTCCTTACTCGCATACCACCGCGAGCTCCATGTGTAGTTATAGCCAAGCCGATAGCCGATGGGATGTGTTTTCTGACCCATACGATCCGTACCTCAGTTCCGCGGCGGCCCTTCCGCCGATCCGCTCAATGTTCAGGCCCGTGATTTCTCTTGGACGCCGCGCGCCTCGACCACGACCGTAATGTGGCTGGTCCGCTTCTGAATCGCGTTGGCGCGTCCCATCGACCGGGCGCGGAAGCGCTTGTAGATGGGGCCGCAATTCACGAACGCCTTCGAGATCCGCATCGACTCGCTGTCGCCCAATTCCTTCTGCTCGGCGTTGGCGACGGCCGACCGCAGGACCTTTTCGATCATCCGTGCCGCATGCCGAGGCAGATGCTTGAGCATGGCTAATGCCATCGGCACCTGCTGCCCGCGAATCATGTCGACCACCGGCTTTGCCTTCCGGGGTGCCACCCGCACAAATCTCAGCACTGCTCTCGCTTCTGCCATGATTCCAATCCGGTCATGTCGCCCGCATGGCGCATGACGTCCGGTCTCCCTATTTCAGTGCCACGGCTTTCTCGGTCTTCGCCTGTCCGTGGCCCTTGAAGAATCTCGTCGGAGCGAACTCGCCCAATTTGTGGCCGACCATGTTCTCGGTGACGAACACGGGAATGAACTTTTTCCCGTTGTGCACGGCAAATGTGTGTCCGATCATGTCGGGAACAACGGTCGAACGTCTCGACCAGGTCTTGATGATCTTCCGGTCCTTCGTCTGGTTCATCTGTTCGACCTTCTTCAGCAGATGGTCGTCGACAAAGGCGCCCTTACTGATCGATCTAGGCATTGCGCACTCCTGACTTCCGACGAGCAATGATGTACTTGTCGGTTTTTTTGTTCTGTCTGGTCTTGTAGCCCTTCGTCGGCAGGCCCCAGGGAGAGACCGGATGCGGATTGCCTTGACCGGATTTGCCTTCGCCGCCGCCGTGCGGATGGTCCACCGGATTCATGACGACGCCGCGGACATGCGGACGGCGTCCGAGCCAGCGGCTGCGCCCCGCCTTGCCCACGTTGATGTTCTCGTGATCGAGATTGCCCACTTGACCGACCGTTGCCATGCAGGCCGCGAGGATCCGGCGCATTTCACCGGACTTGAGCCGCACCTGCACATAGTCGCCGTCACGGCCCATGACCTGAGCAAACCCGCCGGCGCTGCGGATCAACTGTCCGCCTTTTCCGGGCTTCAATTCAATGTTATGGATCGTCGTTCCCAAAGGCATGTTGGATAGGGGCAATGCGTTCCCAGTACGCACTTCAGCATCGGTGCCGGACTGCAGGACGTCGCCGACCTGGAGTCCGATCGGCGCCAGGATGTATCGTTTTTCGCCGTCGCGGTAGGTCAGCAAGGCAATCCTGGCCGAACGGTTGGGATCGTACTCGAGCGCCGTGACCTTGGCGGAAATTCCCACCTTATCCCGGCGGAAGTCGATCTTCCGATACAGCCGGCGATGGCCGGCACCGCGGAACCGTACGGTCGTCCGACCGTCATTGTTGCGGCCGCCGGTCCGCAGATGAAACGAGGTCAACGATTTTTCAGGCCGTTTCTTCGTCAAATCTTCCGTCGTAACGATCGTCATCCCACGGCGACCCGACGTCGTCGGCTTATATGCTTTTAATCCCATGCTCGTCCTATTTCTTCCCGTATAGGCTCAGACCAATTAACCGCACGTCCTTCAATCTCACCCGCCCACCCCCGCGGCGCCGAGACGCCGCGTCACCCAGGCGCTACGCGCTTTCGTAGAGCTCGAGCTTCTCGCCTGCCTTCAACTTCACGAAGGCCTTTTTCCAATCGGAGCGCTTTCCCGAAAACCGGCCCAGGCGCTTGATCTTACCCTGGACGTTCAACACGTTCACGCGCTCGACCTTGACTTTCAGCAGCGTTTCCACCGCTTGCTTGATCTGGACGCGATTTGCATCAGGATGGACGAGAAAGCCCACCGTATTGCTCGCCTCCCGGAGCGCAGTCACTTTTTCAGTGAGCAACGGCTGAATGAGCACGTTGTGGAGTTCGACCTTCATGCCCAGACCTCCTTCACCCGTGCGAGGTCGCGCTCGGAAATCATGATCGTGCCGGCTCGCACGATGTCGTACACATTGAGCCGGTCGGGCGTCACGACGTTGACGCTGGCGAGATTGCGCGCCGCCTGCGTCACGCTTTCCTGACCGTCCCCGGCAATGAGCAGAATCCGATTCCCCGAAGCGAACTGTGTCAGAGCCTTGGCCAGCACCTTGGTCTTGGGCTGTTCCAGCGAGAGGTTGGACACGACGAACAGCTGCCCTTCGCTCACTTTCGAAGACAAGGCACTGTGCAGCGCGGCCCGGTATTTCTTCTTTGGCATGCTGTAGGCATAGCTTCTGGGCTTTGGACCGAACACCGATCCACCGTGGCGCCATACCGGCGACCGCACGGATCCCGCGCGTGCCCGTCCCGTATGCTTCTGCTTCCAAGGCTTCTTTCCCGACCCGCGCACTTCACCGCGCCGGAGGGTCGACGCCGTGCCTTGGCGTTCACAAGCCTGCTGCATGACCACCGCTTCGTGGACGAGCGTCGCGTGCGGCTTGCAGCCGAACACTTCTGCGGGAAGTTCCGCGGACCCGACTTTTCGTTTGTTGAGATCGACCACGTCTACCGTCGGCATGCCCTACCCCTTCTTCGTCTTTTTGACGATGAGCAGTCCATTGGCTGCGCCGGGAACCGCACCGCGCACAAACAGCAGATTTTCATCGGGCCTGGACTCGATCACCTTCAACCGCTGAGAGGTCACTCGCTCGGCGCCCATGTGTCCGGGCAAAGTCTTTCCTTTCCAGACCCTGGATGGAAACGAACTGGCTCCGATCGAGCCGGGGGCTCGATGGAACATTGAGCCATGCGATTCCGGTCCGCCGGAGTAGTGGTGTCGCCGCACGACGCCTTGGAATCCCTTTCCTTTCGACACGCCGATGACATCGACCCAGTCGCCCTTTTTGAAAATGTCGGCTTTAACCGTCTGCCCGACCGCCACGTCGCCGTCCTTCTTAAACTCCCGAAGCACGCGGCTCGCCGGGGCCTCGTGTTTCTTCAAGTGGCCGAGTTCGGCCTTGGACAGCTTGCGGTCCTTCAATTGTCCGAAGGCAAGCTGCACCGCCTCATAGCCGTCGCGCTCTTTGGTCTTCACCATGACGACGCGGCAGGGACCGGCTTCGATGACGGTGACCGGCGTCAGCCGAGTCTCGTCTAGCATCTGCGTCATGCCGAGTTTTTTCCCGAGCAACCCGTTCGTCATAATTTGATTTCCACGTCGACACCCGCGGCCAGATTCAGCTTCATGAGCGAATCCATCGTTTCCGGCGTCGGCTCCATGATGTCCATCAGGCGCTTGTGCGTCCTGATCTCGAACTGCTCGCGCGCCTTTTTGTCGGCGTGGGTGGCGCGCTGCACCGTAAATTTCTCGATGCGAGTGGGCAAAGGGATCGGGCCCACGATCTTGGCGCCGCTACGCCGCACCGTTTCCACGATTTCCGCCACCGACTGATCCAGCACGCGGTAATCGAATCCACGCAACCTGATTCTGATTCGCTGATCTACCTTCACCATGCCACCCTCTGTTGGTTCCGCCGATTACGCCAGAATTTCGGTGACGACGCCGGAGCCGACGGTCTTGCCGCCTTCGCGCACGGCAAAGCGCAGGCCTTGGTCCATCGCGATCGGGCTGATCAACTCGGCCGTGACGCTCACGTTGTCGCCGGGCATC
>JBKPKC010000277.1:0-4750 GCA_046765595.1 Nitrospirota bacterium | reverse complement strand
GCCCTGTACCGATGACCAGGAGGTCGTAATGCGCCATGAAAGCCTCAAGCGGAAGGAGATTCGGGACGGACGGATTGAGGTGTCACTTCTTGGTTAGCGTCTCTCCGCTGCTCGTCACGAGTTTGCGCGCCACCTGAAAGGCGTCATCCATGTCGGGTAACTGCGCCAGTTCCGGCGTGATCTGCAGATGGCGAACGATGTTCTGGGCGTCAACGACCAAGACGGCGCGGGTCAGCAAGTGCGGGTCCTTTAACAACAGTCCGTACGTTTTCCCAAAGTCGGCATTGCGGAAGTCCGAGAGGAATGTGACGTTGGATATCTTCGCTTCCTCGGCAAATCGTTTTTGGGCAAAGGGTGTGTCGATGCTGACGGTAATCAGTTCGACCATCTTGTCCAGACCTTTGTTTTTCTCACTGAGGTAATGCGTCTGCTGCTCGCAGACTTTGGTGTCGAGCGACGGCACGACGCTGATAATGCGCACTTTCCCTTTGCCGCTCGTTTCGGTGAGATTGATGAGCGTGTTGTCCGGCTGGGCGAGTTTCACGCTCCGCAGTTGATCGCCGACTTTGATGCCGTTGCCGGACAGCGAGACCGGGCCGCCTTTGAACAAGACATTGTGACCATCGCCGGCGCTAGCGCTGCCGTCGGCCACAGGATAGTTTTTATAAAGGAAGGTGTCGCGCCCGCTGCTGCAGCCGGTCAGCGCCAGCACGCCCAGGCTAAACACAATGAGGAAGCGTTCTCCACGCGTCGGCATCATCACCACACTCCATCGGGTTGCGGAGGGACCCGTCCTATCGCCGTAAAAAGTCTATCATAGCCTGGTTAACCAGATCAGGCCGTTCCCATTGAGGAATATGGCCGGCCTTGGGAATCCGCACAAGGGCGGATCCTTTGATGGCCCGCTGGAGGTCTTCACCGACCTGCAATGGAAAGACATGATCCTCTTCGCCCCATACGATCAGCGTCGGATGGCGGATGTCCCCGATCCGCTTCGCAAAGCCGGATTCCCACAAGGGCAGCGTGTCGCGGGCGGTCATGAGGGGCTGCATGATCCCCGGCCGTTGCCGATTGCGGTTCGAGCGCTCGATGACGGCGGGCGTCAGCAGCGCGCGGTCATACACGATCTCCTGCAAGACCGATTCGATCATCAAGCCGCCGAAGAGCCAGTTGCCGAAGGACGCAAGCCACGACGGGGCCGGAGTGTCCAACGCCCGCTGAATCGATGGACTCGTCAAGCGTTCGCGGACGTGGGGCGGAAAACCGTCGATCAGGACGAGCTGCGACACGCGGTCCGGATGGGCGAGCGTCATGCCGATGGCCAGACCGGCGCCCATGGAGTTGCCAACGAGCGCCGCTTGCGGGATCTGCAGCGCGTCCATGAAACCGATGAAATAATCGAGCATCTGGTCCGGCCGGTATTCAATGTCCGGTTTGGCGGATAGTCCTGAGCCGATGAGATCGGGCGTGATGATTCGGAACTCAGACGACAACGATATCTGCTGATGTTCCCATTGCCACATGGATCCGCCGAAGCCGTGGATCAGAATGACGGGGCGGCCTTGTCCGACGTCCAGATATGCCAAGCGCTGGCCCTTCACATCCACGGTATGAATTGGAAACCGCTCGAAGGCTTCAAAGTGCGGAGGCATTGGAGGAGGAGAAGAGCAAGCCGTCATGACGAGGACTGCCGCGAGCGAAGAAGCGACCCCTCGCCGGACGGCGCTACTCCAGTTGGATGACCGTCTCATCCGTTTTGACGTTCTCGCCTTCGGCCACGAGGATAGCGGTGACTTTGCCGTCGACCGGCGCCGGCACACGGCTTTCCATCTTCATGGCCTCGATAATCAACAGCGGATCGCCGGCTTTGACCTGCTGGTCCTTCGCCACGAGGACTTTCACCACGCGTCCGGGCATCGGCGGGGCGACGTCGCCCGGCTTAGAAGGCCTGGGCCGCTTGGGCTTGAGGTCTTTGCCGCTGTCCGGCGCTTCAGGAACGCCAGCTAACACTTCCTGGATGGCCTCGAGCGACACTTCTTCCAGCTTGTCATTGACACGGATGTAGTAGGGCTTTCGGCCGTCGGTTTTGCGGCCCGATCCGGAGACCTTCACATGATAGGTTTCGCCATGCACGGTGACGTTGAACTCCACCGGTGCCAGATGCAGTTCGCCGGCCACCGCCGGCCCTTTGGGCGCGGGCGTTTCGAGTGGTTCCGGTACGAGATCGCCTTTCTCCCTCGCTTCGAAAAAGTCGCGTGCGATGGCGGGGAACAGCACGAAGGAGAGTTGGTCTTCGATTGTGGTTGCCGACGCGGGGAGATCCTTTTTGACGGCATCCAATTCGGGATCCAGACGATCCGCCGGTCTCGTCTTGATCGGCTCTTCGTCCCCGATCGCCCGGGCCATGATATCCCGATCGACCTGACCGGGAGCACGGCCGTACAGGCCGAGAAAATAGTTTTTGGTTTCGGTCGTGATGACTTTATACCGCTCGCCTGTGAGCACGTTGAGGGTCGCCTGAGTGCCGACGATCTGGCTCGTGGGCGTGACCAGCGGCGGATAGCCCATGTCCTTCCGGACTCTCGGCACTTCGTCGAGGACTTCCCTCATGCGGTCGAGCGCGTTCTGTTCCGTGAGCTGCGCCGCAAGATTCGAAAGCATGCCGCCGGGGATTTGAGAGGTCAAAATTTCCGCATCGACGCCGGTGAAATCGCTTTCAAACTGACGGTAGCGTCGGCGCACGGTTCGGAAGTGCTCGGTGATCGGCAACAGGGAATCGAGCGCGAGACCCGTCTCGTAAGGCGTGCCGTGCAGTGCAGCGACCACGGTTTCAGTTGCGGGATGCGACGTGCCTCCTGCGAGCGGCGACATGGCGGTGTCCAGCATGTCGAGCCCGCCCAAAATGGCCATGAGCGCGGACATTGAGGCCATGCCGGACGTGTAATGCGAGTGCAGATGGATTGGCACTTTGACGGCGGCCTTCAAACGGCGCACCAAGTGATAGGCATCGAGTGGCGACAGGAGGCCGGCCATGTCCTTGATGCAGAGCGTGTCGGTGCCCAGGTCCTCCAGTTGCTTGGCCAAATCGACGTATCGGTCGATACTGTGCACCGGGCTGACGGTATAGCTGATCGCCGCTTCGGCATGCTTGCCGCAAGCCTTGACCTCGCGGATCGACCGGTCGACGTTCCGGACGTCGTTCAGCGCATCGAAGATGCGGAAGACGTCGATGCCGTTGGCGGCGGAACGTTCGATGAATCGTTCCAGCACGTCGTCGGCGTAGTGCCGGTAGCCGACGAGGTTCTGGCCCCTCAGCAGCATTTGCAGCTTCGTATGTGGCATTGCCGCGCGAAGCGCCCTGAGCCGTTCCCAGGGATCTTCTTTGAGAAACCGGAGACACGTGTCGAAGGTCGCGCCGCCCCATACTTCCAACGACCAAAAGCCGACCGCGTCGAGCTTTTGAGCGATCGGCAGCATGTCCTCCGTCCGCATGCGTGTCGCGAGGAGGGATTGATGCCCGTCGCGAAGGGCGACATCGGTGATCAAGATCGGTTTGCCGGCGGCCGGCTGAATGGCGAGCTCTCTCGGACGAGACGAGGGCTTCGCGGCGGCACCCGAAGGACGCTTCTTTGCGGCGGGCCGCTTGTTGGATCGTTTCGTCGCCATGGTGTTGTCTCAGAACGTTGAGCTGCCGCCCGGTGCTATAACCCCTCGTAGGCCGCAATTGCGGCGGAAATAGCCACCACCAAATCTTCCGGCTGCTCAAATTCGTCATACGAGAAGAGGTCGGGGTGAGTCTCCAGGTAAGAGGTGTCGAAACGTCCGGCGAGAAAGTCCTGCTCCTGCATGATGGCTTTCATGAACGGAATCGTGGTCTTCACGCCGCGCAGCACGTATTCCTCCAGCGATCGTCGCATGCGGCTGACCGTTTCCTCCCACGTCCTGCCGCGGACGGTTAACTTGGCCAGCAACGCATCGTAATAGGGCGGCACCGTGTAGTCTTTGTAGACGGCGCCGTCGATCCGGACGCCGATGCCGCCAGGGGACAGATATGCGGTGACCGTGCCTGTACAAGGGAGGAAATTGTTCCTCGGATCCTCTGCGTTGATCCGGCATTGGATGGCGTGGCCTTGTAAGATCACATCCTCTTGCCGGATATCGAGCGGCTTGCCGGCGGCGATCGCAATCTGGTTGCGGACGATGTCGATGGCCGTGATCTGTTCCGTCACGGTATGTTCGACCTGCAGCCGCGGGTTCATTTCGATGAAGTAAAACCGGCCGTCCTGATCGAGCAGGAACTCGACGGTTCCCGCGTTGTCGTAGTGCACGGCTCGAGCGATGGCGATGGCCGCGTCACCCATTTCCTGTCGCAATTTAGGGGTCAAGATCAGCGAAGGTGCGATCTCAATCAGCTTCTGATGACGGCGTTGAATGGAGCAATCGCGTTCGCCAAGATGAATAATGTGGCCATGCCGGTCGGCCAGAATCTGAAATTCGATATGGTGAGGCCGCTCGATATACTTTTCGAGAAAAACACTGCCGTCTCCAAATGCCGCCTTGGCTTCCCGCGCGGCCACTTCCATGTTCTCGGACAGTTCGGCATCCGAGCGCACGACACGCAGCCCGCGTCCGCCGCCGCCGGCGCTGGCTTTGATCATCACGGGATAGCCGACCTGCTGCGCGAACGTTAAGGCATCCTTTGCGTGAGCCACACCGCCCTTCGTCCCAGGGACGATGGGAACACCGACGG
>JBKPKC010000276.1:0-9373 GCA_046765595.1 Nitrospirota bacterium | reverse complement strand
GTCCTAGGTCGGCGCAAAATGCAACGACTTCAGCTTCATACGTCTCCTGCAGCCATTTCAAAATGACAGAGGTATCGAGCCCTCCGGAATAGGCCAACACAATTTTTTTGATCCCGCGATTCATCGTCGCCCTTGTCTCCCTTTTCCCAAGAGTTGAGTCAGGATGGCCTTCTGCATATGGAGCCGGTTTTCCGCCTGGTCGATGACAACGGACTGGGGACCGTCCAACACGTCGGCGGTGATTTCCTCACCCCGATGCGCCGGCAGGCAGTGCATGACGATCGCATCAGGCTTCGCTTTGGCCACCAAGCGGCTGTTTACCTGGTACGGAGCGAGGACGCGCAACCGTCTCACGTGCTCCCGTTCACGCCCCATGCTGATCCAGACGTCCGCATAGACGACGTCGGCCTCCTTCACGGCAATCTGGGGATCGTGCCCCAGTTCGATGACGGCGCCCGTTTTGGCAGCTTCCAGTCTGGCGAGATCCACGACGTGCTGATCCGGTTGATACCCGGACGGGCAACCGAGTGCGATCGTCATTCCCATCTTCGCCGCAGCCTCGATCAGCGAATTCGCCACGTTGTTGCCGTCTCCGACGTAGGCGATCTTGATCCCCTTGAGCCTTCCCTTTTTCTCCTTGATTGTGAGCAGATCGGACAACGCCTGACACGGGTGGCTGAGATCGGTGAGGCCGTTGATCACCGGCATCGTGGCTTCCCGAGCCCATTCTTCCACGCCGGCGTGGTCATAGGTGCGCACGACGATGCCGTCGAGATAACGCGACAACACACGCGCCGTGTCAGCCACGCTCTCCCCGCGGGAGAGTTGAATGTCGGCCATCGGAAGTACGAGCGCATGGCCGCCCAGCTGATGCATGCCCGCTTCGAATGAGACTCTCGTTCGCGTGGACGGCTTTTGAAACAGAAGACCGAGCGTCTTCCCTTTCAGCAACGCGTGGGGAATGCCACGGCGCTGCTTGCTCTTCAGCTCCGCCGCCAGCGCTAAGAGACGTTCGACTTCGGCCTTGGGCACGGCCGCGACGTCCAGCAGATCCTTGGCGAGTCCCGATGTTCGCTGGACCCGTGGTTTCATGGGACTCCGGCCACTAATGAGCCGCATGAGCGGCGTGTCGATCAAAGATCTGGGAAAGGGCTTCCAGCAGACGGTCGATTTCCCGCTGAGAAATGATCAATGGCGGAACAAACCGGAGGATGTGCTCTCCAGCCGCGTTGATCAGCAGTCCGCGCTTGAGACATTCGCCGACGACGGCTTTGGCGTCCATTTCGAGTTCCATCCCTTGCAGCAGACCCAGCCCGCGCACATCCCTCACTACATGGTGACGATCCTTGCATTCCGCTAATCCCTTGCTGAGGTACTCACCCATGCGGCGGGCCTGATCGAGCACCCGCCCTTCCAGCAACACACGGAACACCGCCAGCGCCGCCGCACAGGCCAGGGGATTGCCGCCGAACGTCGATGCGTGCGAGCCGGGCCCGAACGCTTTGGCCACAGACGCCGTCGATAAACAGGCTCCGATCGGAACACCGCCGCCCAGCGCTTTGGCCACGGTCATGACGTCCGGCCGAACGTCCAACTGCTCGTAGGCGAACAGCGTACCGGTCCGGCCCATGCCGGTCTGGACTTCATCAAAGATCAGCAGAATGTCCCGTTGTGTGCAGAACTCGCGGACCGCCTTGAGATACTCACGGGAGGCGACATGAACACCGCCTTCGCCCTGAATCGGTTCCAGCATGATCGCCGCCGTCTTGTCGGTGACCGCCTGTTCTAATTCCGTCAAATGATTAAACGTCACATGCGTGAAGCCAGGAACGAGCGGCTCATAACCCTTCTGCACTTTTTCCTGCCCGGTGGCGGTGAGCGTCGCCATCGTGCGGCCATGGAACGACTGTTTCATCGTGATGATCTCGAAGCGGCCGGCGCCGTACTTGTCGTGCGAGTAGCGCCTGGCGAGCTTGATCGCCGCCTCATTGGCCTCCGCCCCGCTGTTGCAGAAAAAGACCTGGTCAGCAAACGAATGGTCGACCAGCATTTGCGCAAGCTTCACTTGCGGCTCGCTGTAATACAGGTTTGAGGTGTGAATCAGCTGGGCCGCCTGCTTCTGAATTGCCAAGACCAAATCGGGATGACCATGACCGAGCAGATTGACCGCGATGCCGGCAACGAAATCCACGTATTCGCGACCTTCGAGGTCGTAGACCTTCGTCCCCCGACCCCTCACGATTGAAATCGGCTGACGCGCATAGGTTCCCATGAGGTACTGTTCGGCGCTTTGCTTCAGTTCTTCGGTCGGCATGGCAAACGTATCCCCTTGTAAAGTAAGGGAACGTAGCACAGCATCGGCGGTGAAAGCAAATAACCGCCTGCGGCAACGATAGGGAAGCCTTGGGAGGCCTGGTGAGCCGACGTTGTGGTACTCTCTGAACGATGAAATCCTGCGGCCAATGCCAGCAGCAAAACCAAGACGACGCAAATTTTTGTTATCAATGCGGCACGGGGCTGACCGCTTTGGCCGCCTCACCGACCTCGTCGGCTGTCGTGTTTGGGCAGGCTGAGAACGATCTCTGGCATGACTTTATCGGCCCGAACGCAAACCGCTATCTGGAGCAGTTCAAGAAATTCGGATCTGCCCAGTCTCCCCGGTTCGCGCTGACCTGGAACTGGCCCGCCTTTCTGTACGTCTCATTTCTCTGGTTTCTCTACCGGAAGATGTATCTCTACGCGGCGGTCTATGCGATCGGGCCAATTCTGTCTGCCTACCTGACAGGCGATATGACGAGCGGCATCGTTTGGAGCGTGGTCGCCGGCGCCACCGGCAACTATGTCTATTACTGGCATTGCCGGGAACATATTACGGCCATCAAGCAACAGGCCTGGAATGATCCGGCTCAGCAGCAGGCCGCAATCCGAGAAGACGGCGGTGTTCAACCCTATGTCATTTGGGTCGGGGTCGTCTTCTACCTGCTTTTTTCACTCACGATGTTCAAGATGTTGCAGGAAGGCGCGTTGGACCTTGAAAAGATTCCGAACAAGCCGGCGAAGACGACCACCTCGCTCCCCATGCTCAGCGCCGTCGCTGCCAGGCAATCCACGCTTCATACCAGGCCCAATCTTGCTCATACGCCGCTCCACCTGAGTCCGCAGTCTCCTGTTTCTGTTCCAGCTGAGTGTATGTGCGCGGCCAGTTTTTTTGCCACCAACTCTTGAGTTCGTCGGACCCGTAGGGCTGTCCGTTCGGAGCCAGAATGCCGGCTGCCGTGCAGAGCGGTGCGATCAGCGGCCAGTACCGATCTTTGCCGAGGCGGAGACTTCGAAAATGCTCCTTCAACAAAAAGACGACCCACAGTTCGGCGCTGTGCTTCTTGTTGTGCTTAAACGGCTGCGTCTGCCGCAGCGGCACCGGATCGAAGGCCTTGATGATCGACGTGTAATCCGGCCCGCCATAACTGCCGGCGGCTTCGGCAATGCCTTCGAGAATGCTCGATAATTCCAATTCCGCCATAGGAGCCGTCGTGACGGGTGGGGCCGCGAGCCCCTCGGATACCGGGTTGGGCGTCGTGAGCAGTTCGATCAAGGGCTTCAGCTCCCGCAGCCTGATCGCTGCCGCCTTGAGAAGCTGCTCAGACTCGAGCCAATAATCGGCGTCATTCTTCGTTAGCCGCTCGCGTCCGGCAGGGGGCAGCACCGTGGGGACCCAATAGCGCATGAGCACGAACAGTATGTAGTCGACCTGCCCCCCCACGTGGCCGATGCGGTCGAGCAGCCCCCCGACCGCGACAGCCTTGAAAAAGACCTCCGCCTGAGCGAGTACTTGCACTCGCTCCGCCATTCTTAGCCACCAGTGCTCGCGGGCTGGCCAACCACTGTCGGGCATCGGACCGGTGCTCATGAGATCAACGCATCCCGCTGAAATCGTGCGGCATGGTACTGCCGGAATGGGCCGAAAGCAACGCTTGACTTGGAAGGATGATTCAGTATTCTTGGCCGGCGACCGGTGTTGACGTTTATCGGGAGGAAGACCAAATGGGACGTCTCGTGTTGCTTCGTCACGGCGAATCGCAGTGGAACCTCGAGAACCGGTTCACGGGCTGGGTAGATGTACCGCTCTCGGCACGGGGCATTCAAGAAGCCAAAAATGCCGGCGAAAAGCTCCGCCCCTATCGATTCGATCGCGCCTTCACTTCCGTGCTACAGCGCGCGAACGAAACTCTGCGGCTGGCACTCGAAGCCATCGGCCAAACGGCGATTCCCACGGAACGGGATAAGGCATTGAACGAGCGCATGTACGGCGAGCTGCAAGGCCTCAACAAGACCGAAACGGCGAACAAATACGGCGAGGACCAGGTCAAAATCTGGCGCCGGAGCTATGACGTCCGGCCGCCGGGAGGAGAGAGCCTTAAGGACACGGCGGAGCGGGTGTTGCCCTACTACGAGAAGGCCATCAAGCCCCATCTGCTGGCGGGCGAGACGATCCTGATCGCCGCTCACGGAAACAGTCTCCGCGCACTCGTCATGGAATTGGAACACCTGACAAAAGAGCAGGTCTTGGAGCTCAACATTCCCACCGGTGCTCCGTTGCTCTACGAAGTCGACCTGGCCGGACGGGTCACGAATCACCGTTACCTCTAGCGGCGCGCCGCCCAGCGGCCCTCATGCGGACATTGTCTGTGCCCGTCTCTCTGTCCGTCTCGTGGGGTCCCTAGTTGTGCCGGTCCGTCAAGACCTCCATCCTGTACATCCGTTCATCGGGGTCATCCCGTAGAAGAAGAAACCGTTCACCATTCACCAATGGAGGTTCGTATGAAGCTCGGAATTTCCCTGTTAGCGATCAGCGCACTGTGGTTTGCAGCCATTCCCGCTTTCGCGGATATGGGCAAGGACGCCGTTCCCTTGAAAGCGGCCGCCGGGTCCAAGGCGGAGACTCACGTTGCTGCCGGCATCGAACATTACGGCAAGGGACATTGGGATGTGGCCAAGAAGCATTTTTCAGAAGCTGAGAAGGCCGATCCCCAGTCCGCCGAGGCTCATTACGATCTTGCATTGGCGCTCGATAAGGCCGGAGATCACAAGAGCGCGGTCGAGCATTTCCAGAGCGCGCAGACGCTCGGCAAAGACAACATGGATATTCAGCAGTCGGAAATTCTTAAAAAGCATTTGAAGATGTAATGACTGGCGGCGCCGGCCTAGGCAGCCTTGGCCGGCCGCCAGCGGAGACCGGCGTTCAGCAATTCCTGGAGAAGCTCTTCATATCGATATTCGGCGCTCTCCGCCGAGTCGGCAAAGTCTTCGTTGCGGGCGATTTGAGGGTTGGGGTTCGCCTCCAGCACATACAGACCTCCTTCACCGTCCATTCGCAAATCGATGCGTGCGTAGCCGCTTAAGTTCAGGGTGCGGTACACCCGCTTCGAAAGGTGTTGGATCTCCTCTGCCTTTCCTGGCGGAAGGTTTTTGGCTCTCTCCGAGGTAATGCCGTATTTGTCTTGATACTTTCGGCTCCATTTCACCCGCTCCGTCGCAATTCGGCGGGCATCTTCCGGCAGCTTGTCCATCTTCAATTCCCAGACAGGCAGCGCCTGCAGTTGACCGTTGCCGATGACGCCGACATAGAGTTCCCGCCCTTCGATATAGCGTTCGATCAGCGCTCCGGTGCCCACACTGTCGTGAATGAATGCGACACGTTCCTTCAGTTTTCCGTCATCTTCGACGATTGAGGCCTGAGAGATACCCAACGACGCTTCCTCCGAGACGGATTTTACGATCAGCGGGAACGAGAGCCATGCCGGCCGCTTCACCGTCCGGCCTTGTGGAGCGACGACAAATTCTGGAAAGGGAATCCGATGAAACGAGAACAATTTCTTCGCCAACACCTTGTCGCGAGCCAGCATCAAGCCCCGCGGATTGCACCCTGTATAAGGGACACGGAGCAGTTCCAAATACGACACGACGTTCTGGTCATACACGGCGAGGCCGTCGAACTCTTCAAGCAGATTGAAGGCAATGTGTGGACGCCAGTCTTCGACGGCCGCTCGGATGACGCCGAGATCGCTTTTGACTCCGAGCGGTCTCACCTCATGTCCTAACTTGCGCAGCGTGGTCACGACGTCGTATTCCGTTCTCCATTCCGCCTGCGAGGGGTCCTGCCCGTTGAGAGCATCGGGAGGCACCAGGTCTTCATGCATGAGAATGAGGACACGCAATCGTTTCATACCGCTACCTTGTGTCGCCCGCTCCGCAGATAGTTCATCGTGTGGACGGTCAGCAGAATTGTGAAGTCCAGCTTGGCCTGCTCTTCATCGATCGGGAGGTGCAGGTGCAGTTCCCGGCAGCGTTCGATCATGCCTTCCAATACCTGATCGATCGTGTACTGGTATTCGCCGGTCCAACTCGCCACCTTTCGGCGCACCTCGCGCCGAAACCGGTTCAGGAATACGGCGGCACCCATCCCGTCCGCATGGACCGGGGCATCCGAAAATAGCCGCTTCAAGTCCGGATCGTATGAAGACGATCGAGCCACCCCGTAGTGCCCTCGTTTGCGCGCGTAGTGCTCGCGGAGCGTGCGCTTGAGAGCAGGCAATGGATCGACCTCTTCCATCGACGTCACGGCCGGCGGCACACCGGCCAAACCCTGCATGAGACTGTCCATGTATTGCAGTTTTCGCATGACGGGCCATCCCTTGTACCGGTCGGCCCATACTGAGTTTGGCGTCAGCCAGACCGCGAAGGTTTCCGCAAAATCCTCATCGGGATGGCTTTGCGCATACCAGACATCCAGGTGACGAACAAAGCTGCGGCTGTAAGGACGGGGACTGTAATACTTGGGGTACGGCTCCGAAGAGCGGCCGAAGATTCGTTGCCGACTGCGGAGCCTGCGGATGCGATACGCATTCTCGATGGCATGTCCAGCTTCATGCCGCAGAATTCGCATGCACCACTCGGCGGTACCGCCTTCGACTTCTAGCATCTGAGCCAACTCGAGTTTTTCCAACCTCGGGTGGGCCAGATAGAACGGGATAGCGATGCCGGGTACGCCGTCGGGCGTGAACCACTCGTTTGAAATCCAGAAATGGGGACGAAACCGCAGCTCTTTCGCCTCTAGCTCCTGCTCGAGCTGCCGAATGTGTCGGGCCAGGAACGGACTGTGGATCGTGACATTGAGCCGGCACATCGGAAGGTCGAGCAGCCGTTCATCGGACCATGACACCCAGGGAGGGTCTCGCTGATCCTGGTCGAGAAATTTTCGCTTGGCTTGAGGCATCGGCGCCATCACTTTCCAATACCATTATACATCTACTGAAATATAGCAGGTCTCTCATCCCCACCGGCCGCGGGAAGCCTCTTATCGTACGTTCTCGTATCCTCCTTCCGGGGCCAAGCTCGTAGATCGCCGCCCATCGTAGAGATTCGACAGTCTAAAGAGCAAACGCGTAGAATATCGCCCATGCCGTCGGCCACTCCTCCGCGCCCGATCAGATCCAAGTTGGACACAGCGACTGAAGATCTGCAGACGCGATTGCTCCGTCAAGTGGGGCAAACGATCAACGACTACGGCTTGATCGAAGCGGGCGACAAGATCATGGTGTGCCTGTCAGGGGGGAAAGACAGTTATGGCCTCTTGGATCTACTGATGGTTTTACAGCGCCGGGCCCCCCTGCGCTTTGACCTCATCGCCGTCAACCTGGACCAGAAGCAGCCGGGTTTCCCTGCAGAGGTCCTGCCGGACTATCTCACGTCGATCGGCGTACCCTTTCACATCGAAACGCGCGATACGTACTCGATCGTCAAGCGATTGATCCCTGAAGGACAGACGACCTGCTCACTCTGCTCGCGTCTCCGCCGGGGACATCTCTATCGTATCGCGGCTGAAATCGGCGCCACCAAGATCGCGCTGGGGCATCACCGCGACGACATCCTCGAGACGCTGCTCTTGAATCTCTTGTTCACCGGGAAACTCAAGACGATGCCGGCCAAACTGCGCTCGAAGGACGGGCGCCATATCGTCATCAGGCCTCTTGCCGCAGTGCGAGAAGCCGATCTCGCCCTCTACGCCCAACGGCGAGGTTTTCCGATCATTCCCTGTGATTTATGCGGCTCACAAGACGACCTCAAGCGAAAAGAAGCCAAGGCATTTCTTCAGGAGTGGGAACGTCGCGTGCCGGGTTGTACCGACAGCATGTTTGCGGCGGTCTCAAATGTTGCGCCTTCACTGCTGTTGGACGGTCGGCTTTTTGATTTCCGGTCTTTGCACTCGGAGGGAGTCGTCCCCGGAGACGACGATGGCTGGCCCGACCAGGAGGGGAGCTAGCCCTTCAACTTGTTTATGAACCGCTGGCGGAATTTCGCAACCTTCGGTCCAACCACTGCCGTGCAATACCCCTGAAACGGATTCCGCACAAAATATTCCTGATGATACGGCTCTGCTTCATGCCAGGTTGAGGCAGCGACCAACTCCGTCACGACTGGGTGGGCATACACCTTGTCCCGCGTCAGCGATGCGATCACTTCTTCCGCAATGCGCTTTTGCTCGGAGCTGTGATAAAAAACCGCAGATCGATATTGAGTGCCGACGTCGTTGCCTTGGCGGTTCAACGTCGTCGGGTCGTGAATCGTGAAGAACACTTCCAAGATTTCACGATACGTAACCACGGTGGGGTCGAAGGAGATCCTGACGGCTTCGGCATGGCCCGTGCGGCCTCCACAGACCGATTCGTACGTCGGTCGGTCCGTCTGTCCACCGGTGTAGCCGGATTCCACCGAATGCACCCCCTGCATCTGATCGTAGACCGCCTCCAAACACCAGAAGCATCCTCCGGCAAGTGTCGCGACTTCCTCCGTCATATCGGCACTCCCCGCCTTTGAAAACCGATGCTGTGCCTCATAGGGAAACCTCGACGGCTCAGCACTGGGTACCCGATTTATAACACAGGGAAAGACGGGGAGCGATAGAGCCGGAGGGAGCCGCGAACGCAGATCAGCGCGGTCTCTCGGCGTTGAGACTGAGGATGACTTGTTTCAATTTCATGCGCTCGTCCGGATGCATCGCGGTGAATTGCAGACCGAACGTGTTGCCCTTCACCCAGCGGACCCGCGCCTCGTCGATCCGCAACGGCCAGCTGAGCCCTGGTGCATAAATTCTGCACTCAAAAGAGGCGCCGGCCACCACCGAATGATCGGATTCGATGCGGCACCCCCCATCGGAAAGGTCGAGTGTTTTCCCTTGCCCTTCGCGCTGCCCTCCTGAAAAGGTACTGCGAAACTGAGCCGTAAATCGAGGATGCGATCGTTTTTCAGTCGCCCGATCCTTCTTCAGCGCTTGGACTTTGGCCGCCATCGATTGGGACCCTCCATCGGTTTGAGC
>JBKPKC010000275.1:0-4285 GCA_046765595.1 Nitrospirota bacterium | reverse complement strand
AGCATGAGATCCTTCGCTATCTCCATCGACTCCAGAGTCGAGATCTGTCGCTCACGCATTCCATGATTCCGCTCGGGTCCTGCACCATGAAACTGAATGCCACGGCGGAGATGCTGCCGGTCACGTGGCCAGAGTTTGCCCGGCTGCATCCCTTCGCGCCGGTCGAACAAAGCAAAGGGTATCAAGAGTTGTTCCGCCAGTTGGAGGCCCGGTTGGCCGAAATCACCGGCTTTTCTGGCGTCTCACTGCAGCCGAACGCCGGATCGCAGGGCGAGTATGCCGGCTTGATGGTGATCAGAGCCTATCATCGGAGTCACGGGGAATTTCATCGCGACGTGTGCCTCATTCCCGTTTCGGCGCATGGGACCAACCCTGCCAGCGCGGCCATGGTCGGCATGACGGTAGTGCCCGTGGCGTGCGACAAGCAGGGAAACGTCGATTTGCGGGATTTAGAGGCAAAGGCGGGAGAACACCGCACGCGCTTAGCGGCCCTGATGTTGACCTATCCGTCCACACACGGCGTGTTTGAAGCCGATGTCAGACGCATGTGCCAGATCGTTCACACCCACGGGGGACAAGTCTACATGGACGGAGCCAATATGAATGCGCAGGTCGGCCTCTGCCGGCCCGGCGACATTGGCGCCGATGTGTGCCATCTGAATCTCCACAAGACGTTTTGCATCCCTCATGGCGGCGGCGGTCCCGGCATGGGTCCGATCGCGGTGGCCCGTCATCTGGTGCCCTTCCTTCCCGGTCATTCTGTGACGGGATTAGGGGGAGACGAGTCCATCGGGCCGGTGTCGGCCGCGCCGTTCGGAAGTCCGAGCATTCTGACGATTCCATGGGTGTATATCGCCCTGATGGGCCGCGAAGGTCTGACGAAGGCGACGCAAGTCGCAATTCTCAATGCCAATTACATGGCCAAGCGACTGGAAAAACATTATCCAATTCTCTACACCGGGAACGGCGGGTTCGTTGCGCACGAATTCATTCTGGATTTGCGCCAGTTCAAGGAGACGGCGGGAGTTGAGGCGATGGATGTCGCCAAGCGTTTGATGGACTACGGATTCCATGCGCCCACCGTCTCATTTCCGGTGGCCGGCACGTTGATGATCGAGCCCACTGAAAGCGAATCCAAAGATGAGTTGGACCGGTTCTGCAACGCCATGATACTCATCCGCGCCGAAATACAGGAGGTCATCGACGGACGCCAGCCGCGCACGAACAACGTGCTCAAGAATGCTCCGCACACGGCTCAAATGGTCACGGCGTCTGAATGGGATCGCCCCTACAGCCGGGAACAGGCCGCCTATCCAGCGGCTTGGGTGAAGGACGACAAGTTTTGGCCCCACGTCGGCCGCATCGACGAAGCGTACGGCGACCGGAATTTGATGTGCACGTGCCCGCCGATGGAACATTACTCCATCTAGCCACCGTCATCTTGCCCCTTCTGATTGCCTGACGGTACAGTACCCATACGATGAGTGGGATTGATCGCCGAGGCTTTCTCTTCAGATCCGGCCTCGCATTGGGCGCGGCGCTCTTTGCTGCGGAGTTTCCGCTGCCGCGGACGGCTGCAGCCGACGACCCAGCTTCTCCTTCCGACTGGCAAGGGGTGCGCGATCAATTTCCGCTCTCGCGGGACCTGATTCACCTCGCTGGATTTTTTCTGGCGTCGCATCCGAGACCGGTTCGGGAAGCCATCGAACGGCATCGGGCGGGCTTGGATGCCGATCCGATCGGCTATTGGTTCGCCCATGAAAAAAGGCAGGAGGCTGCAGTCCTGCAAGCTGCAGCCGGCTACCTTGGGGTTGCTCCCACCGACATCGCGTTGACCGACAGCACCACGATGGGATTGGGCCTGCTGTACGGAAGTCTGGCGGTCCGTCAGGGCCAGGAAATTCTCACGACGACGCACGATCATTATTCGACCGAAACGTCGTTACGTTTGAGGGCAGAGCGTACGGGGGGCAGTGTGCGTCGCATCGCGTTGTATGATGACCTTCGCCGTGTTTCCCGAGAACATTTGCCCGATATGCTGATCAAGGAAGTGCGGCCAAACACCCGGATAGTGGCGGTCACATGGGTGCATTCGAGCACGGGCCTGAAGCTTCCCATCGCCGACATGGCTCAAGCGCTTCAGACACTCAATCGATCGAGGACCGACGAGGACCGGGTGATCTTCTGCGTCGACGGAGTCCACGCTCTGGGGGTAGAAGACTTCCGTCTCAGCGACGTCGGATGCGACTTTCTCATCGCTGGAACGCACAAGTGGATGTTCGGACCCCGCGGGACGGGATTGGTCTGGGGACACCCGCGCGCCTGGCCGCTCGCCAAGGCCATTATTCCGACCTTCGACTCAGATGCCTACGACATGTGGATGAAGGTCATCCCGCCTCGACCGCTTCCACCTTCCGCATATATGACGCCGGGCGGCTTCCATTCCTTCGAGCATCGATGGGCGCTGGACCAAGCGTTCGTATTCCACCAGAGACTGGGAAAGTCGCGGGTGACGGGCCGGATCCACGACTTGAACGATCAGTTCAAGCAAGGGCTTGCGGCGATGCGGCATATTACGCTTCACACGCCGACGTCTCGGGAGTTATCCGCAGGCATCGTCTGTTTCGAGGTGGCGGGCATGCCGCCGGAGCGCGTCGTGACCGAGTTGCGCCGGCGCGGCATCGTGGCAAGTGTGACGCCGTATGCGACGCAGTACGCCCGAGTGGCGCCCGGTCTCCTCAATTCCCCTGCCGAGATTGAGACCGTCCTGAAGGAAATCCACGCGCTGTCCAGCTAGCGCTTCGTAAGCCACTGGTTCTTATAGGGTTTCTCGCAGCTGGGCGCCCCCATCTTTCGAGGCATTGTGGCACGTACGGTTCTTCAGCCATAAGGAGACATCACGACTCCGCTTGGGAAAGGCCGCACCCATGTCTCAAATCCTCAACATGAGCCAAAACACGACCGACGACGAGCTCCAGCGGTTGACGACCATGCTCCTCTTTCATCTCGTCGAACGCTGCGGAGGACAAGTCCAGTTCAAGCTGGAAGATGCCCAGCGTGTGCGGGCCAGCCTGTCGACCAAAATGGTGCAGATGCAGGTCGGCGATGAAGTCAGGCTTCGGATCATCGACCGTCTGCCGGAATTGCGGTAGCTCTCCCGTTCAGCTTTCTCTTTCCAGAAGTCAGGACGTGGTCGGCAGGAGTGCGGTACACTTCGACATGCTGCACGTATCGACGCACGTCGTGATTCCCGATTCGGAGATCGAACTTCATGCGATGCGGTCGCAGGGCGCCGGCGGGCAACACGTCAACAAAGTGTCGTCGGCTGTTCATTTGCGTTTCGACATCAAGGCCTCATCGCTGCCGCCGTCATATAAGCAAAGACTGCTCGAATTGAGGGATCACCGAATTTCTGCAGACGGTGTCGTGACGATCAAAGCTCAGCAGTACAGGAGTCAGGAGCAGAATCGAGACGATGCTTTTAATCGGTTACGAGAGCTCATTCAACGCGCGGCTGCTCCCAGAAAGAAACGCAAAGCGACAAGGCCGACAAAGAGCTCTCAGAACAGGCGGATTGAAACGAAAAAGCGGCAAGGACGACTGAAGGAATTACGTCGTACGATTGAATAGTTTCGGCCGGTCCAGGTTGTTCAAAATGACCGGAGCGTTGTCATCCACCCGCCCGGAGCTGTCGGAGCAGCTATTTCCCGGGTCCGTACGGTGAGGCGTTGAGCGATGCGAGCGCACCTGCCCGGTGAAACGCGCGTCTGGGCGCGGGCGGGTGAGAAGACGTTTTCAACAGCCGCTCTTACTCCACCGACGCCAGAGATCCCAGGATATTGTATCCCCCGTCCACATAGATGACCTCGCCGGTGATTCCACGGCCCAGCGGGCTGACAAGGAACAGCGCCGTGTCGCCGACCTCTCCTTGCTCGGTCGCGCGGCGAAGGGGCGCAAAATCTTTATGATGGTCGACCATTTTGCTGATGCCGGAGACGCCGCGGGCGGCCAGAGTCTTGATCGGTCCCGCGGAAACGGCGTTGACCCGGATGTTGCGAGGGCCGAGGTCGTGCGCGAGATAGCGAACGGTCGCTTCCAAGGCAGCCTTGGCGACACCCATCACGTTGTAATGGGGAACCACCCGTTCGGCGCCGAGGTACGTGAGCGTCACGACAGAACCGCCGTCGGTCATGAGCCGGGCGGCGGCTCTTGTCAGCGCCACGAGCGAATAGGCGCTGATGTCTAAGGCGGTGGCGAAGCCTTTGCGGGTCGTGTTGACGAATTG
>JBKPKC010000274.1:0-3987 GCA_046765595.1 Nitrospirota bacterium | reverse complement strand
AAATAACGTCGTTCTCCAGATCGTCTCGGTTCCTTTAGCGCTTCATCTCCTAGGATAGAAAGGAACTCGGCAACCGTATCCTTGACTGCATCGGTAGGCGAATTCGAGATGTGACCTACGACGCCGTCCGCGGTGACAGCGAGTGCCGGGTGTCGTTGCAGGCCAGGGTGATGTGTGACAATGGTGCTGGAAGTCTGCATCGAAGTGCATCCAATAATCGCTGTCGCGATCACTCCAGATACAGAACACACCAGCTACTCGCATGGTTCTCTCCACGGGCTAAGGTGTCATTGTCATTCTGTCCTGTCGCAGGAGAATCCTCTGCCTCAAATAGCTCACAATCACAGAATTGATGCGGCGCTCCGCCCCTGCCGTCCCCTTACCTGTTAGTGGAGATCGGCCGACTCGATGGCAGCTTGGATCTCGTCAAGGACGCCTAACTTTTGCGTCATGTCCAGGCCCTGCGACCGCGCGAGATCCTGGGCGCAGAATCGCAGGAGCGGGATCAACACGCGGCACTCATCACGCAGATGCTTATCGAAGGTGAAGCCGCGCAGCGTGGGCCCCACCATTTGACGGACCTCGCCTTCGTAGCGCGGATCTGAAAGATCGAGTCCATGCAGGACCTTCAGTTCCTGCTCTAACAAGTTCGCGAGTGATTTGATCAGGCCCAGGATCGAATCCAACCGAAGGCGGCCTTCGGTCCATTGGCTGGCAATGTGCACATTGAGAGACGTTTCCTGCGATAGCGCATTTCGGCTGAAGATGCCTTTCGCGGCAGGATGCTGCTGCCTGAACCATTCACGAGCGAGCACGAAGGAATAATAGACAACGGCGATGCCTGCCGCAGTGCTCGCCCACAATAAAATGGAGAGAAAGTTCACATCTGGCATTAGGGTTTGTCCGTCGTCGCTGCGAATTTCATCCCTTCTCCTTCAGCTCACGCACCGTCTGAATTGCGCGTGCTTTGGATGTATGTGGCTCCAATCCTATGCCGTCCAAGAGTGCAAAGCTGATCAAGACTGCTCAGGTAGATACTAATCAGCGGCGGTGGAGAGGTCAGACTGCAAGGAGTGCGGCGAAGGGCGGAGCGGAACCTAGTCGTGCAGGATGACATTCAAGAGAGAACTGTGCACGTGTAACTCGCCGTTGTAATCAATGAAGCCAAGCTTACGGAATTTGTTCATAAAGAAACTGACGCGCGAGCGGGTGGTGCCGATCATATCAGCCAGCGTTTCCTGACTGATCTTCCCAATCACCGTCTCCGGCTTCCCTTCTTTCCCGAAATGCGCCAATAAGAGCAGCGCTCGTGCGAGCCGCTTCTCGCTCGAGTTAAACAGGTGATCCACCAAATCCTCTTCGATCCGAATGGTGTGCGACAGCAAATACCCCATAAACAGCTCGGCGAAGGCAGGTTCCTCGTGGAGCACGCGAATCATTGCTTCCTTGTCGATGCGCAGGACATCGGAGTCTTCGACCGAGGCCGCAGTCGCCGTCCGAATCGCCTGTCCGGCAAGGCAAGATTCTCCAAAAAAGGCACCCGGCTCCAGTATCGCAATGACGGCTTCTTTGCCTTGCTGCGAAACCACCGTCAGCTTCACCTTGCCTGACTGAATATAAAACACCGCATCGGCCGCCTGCCCTTGTGAAAAGATCGTATGTTTCTTGTGGAAGAGTAGGCTTGTTTTCCCTTTGCCTACTTTCGTCAGAAACAGCTGGAGATCAAAGGACGTACGTCCACGTGCCATGCGTCAGCCTCAGCTCGCCCTTAGGTGGTACCTCAACAACTCATTATCTTCACATCAGCAGGCACCTAATAGCAACAAGGCGCCCGTGGCCTCTGGCCGGCACATATATGCCTTGGCGTCTGTTACCGAGAGCGGTTCAGGGAATACGATGCGCCGGGCGCCGGCACGGATACGTGTAAATCATCCATGTGTTGTCGCAGTTCCATCAGTGCGTGATTGAGCTGTTTGACGGAACAGTGGCGCAAGGTATGGATGCTCGTACCTGTCCACAGCCGAAACGCCTTTCGAGACGGTGAATTTAGCGTCAACACATACGTCTGGGGGGTCGCCTTCATCATGTCCTCCATTCCATCTTTTGGTGGCAGTTTCGACATCACCCAAGATCCAGCGGCTAGCGATCGCAAACACTTCTCACATGGCTCGAAGTACAGCGAGCAGATCACTTAAGGCCAGGATCTTGTATTTCAATACCGCTCGCTCCGCCTTCAATTCATCGAGCGCACCCGCCTTGGCAGCTCCATCCGTGAGGCATGCCGTGACAAGCGATCCGACTCGCTCGCACTCCTGCTCCACCTTCCCCTTCACCACCTGATTCACCGACAGCATGTCAAGCATCGTGGCTCTGGTCGAGGCGAGATTGGCTTGGAATTGTGGCTCGGGATAACTGATGCGAGCAGCCTCGCTGACACAGCGATCCAAGCTTTGAGACAGAAAGAGATACAACCTCACGAACGTTTCGGTAATGCCGATGTGACTCTGGATGTGACTCTGATTGCTGGACGCAGTAATCATCATGTCCCTTTCCCTCACCGTTACGTCAGGGCTTAGGCTGCGCAACAGACTGCGCAGCCATCGGAGCGTCGCCACCGGGCGCCCTCGGTTCCATTGACACTTGCAGCGATGTTTTCAGTTCCTGAATGGCCGTTGCGACATCTTGCTCAGTCGATCCGAAGCGGTCACCCATGACTTTGATGGCTAGTCTGATGGCTGTCGTCATCTTCGCAATGTGCTCCTGAGGTGTCATGGAGTACTCCTGGTTGTCTGTCTCGATGAGAATCTGTCCCTGTCCGCAGTCCGCATCACCGGCGTTTACTTTGCCGCGGGAATTCTGGTAGCGCTCTTCTACAACAGCTTGGAGTGCACCAGAACATGTTTTGGAATCCCTGCTTCTCTCGGCGAAAACATGAAGAGACCCGTCGTAAACAGACTGATGAGAACGAGCGACGCGGCGATGAAGATCGTCGTCGTAGAAATCCTGGAGACGTCCGGCGCCCTCACGAGCGCATCTCCACCTGCCGTCACACGGTCAGAGGATACGCCTTTCTGCTGCGACCCACTGATGGTTGCGACCACCGTTGCGCTTCCAAGCTGTTCTTGAAGTGCGGCTCGAGCCGGTTCATACATTTCTTGGACCGTGGCTCTTTCCACGATTGCCGTTCCCCACTGCTCTTGCCTCGACGCCGAGCGCCTCTCATTCTCTTGGGTCGCGCCAACAATGCCCCGACCAATATTCGGCTGCCAATTCCCGATAAATGCCCTATCCATGTTCTGCCCCATGGCTTCCGTCACACTGATCATTTGGGGGTTCTCGTGAGCAGCGCGATCTACCGAGGACCACAGTCCACTGCGAATTCCACGACGGGTGAAATTGACGATCGCGCGCCCCATGACTGTCTGTACGCGTGAGGCATGCTCGGCTTCCGCCCATGAGGCGCCGGTCGCGATTGAGTCGAGGTAGGCATAAGGCGATTGCCGCCACTGATTGCGTTCGAGGGCCAGACCATCAAGTTGAGTGATGGCTGCAGCCGCTTCCTTTGTATGTCTGCGTTCAAGCAGCACATGATCCACAATCGCCTGACCGATCACGGGTTGGAGTAAATCCGTCTCCATAAGATTGTCGGTGGACTCCCATCCCACGGTCCTGATCTGCATCCCATTTGCAGCCAAGAGCAATAAACCGCTGGCCACAATCGTGGCAGACAATCCTACCGCTACGATCACATCCATAAACTCGAATCTCCGTTCCATAGGCACCTCCACGCTCCGCGAGTCACCCAGCGATTGGCCGGGCGTTCGTTTCCCCTCCCTGCCGAACCCTTTCTCCGCCCGATTAGGACGTCTTTCTGGCCTCTACTTGGTCATCTGGCTTGGCTTCTTTCCCGAAGGATCTGTCTTCCCGTTTGGTCCGGCCAGGGGCACTTGACCGGCTCCGTCACGTTCCGAGGGCCTGGTGTTGTCC
>JBKPKC010000273.1:0-3494 GCA_046765595.1 Nitrospirota bacterium | reverse complement strand
CCGCCTTCGCCGGCAAGGGCGAAAGTGCGCCGTCGCAAACGGCCTGGGCCCTCCTTGGCCTCATGTCCGCCGGTATGTCGGATTCATTCAGCGTGGCGAGAGGGATTCAATTCTTGCTTCGCCATCAGATGAAGGACGGTTCGTGGGAAGAGGTTCGGCATACCGGTACCGGGTTTCCCCGTGTGTTCTACCTCCGCTATCACTGGTACTGTCAGTACTTCCCGCTATGGGCACTCGCGATGTACCGCAATCTGAGAACGCGCAATAGAATGCGGGCCGACGAGGTGCGGGATCAGATTCTGGCGGCTGGGTGCTACCGGTTCGATCGTTGAGCCAACGCCGGCCGACGTCATTCATTGCCGCACCTTCCATTGGGGCATCCTCTTCCAGACCCGTCGTCCTGTTCGCCGCGACACGATGGGAGATGGCGGCCATTCGGCGAGCCATGCCGGTCGAGCAGCGGATCGAGATCGATGGCATCAGTTGTTTCACGGGTCGGCACGCCGGGCGCGCCTATTGGCTTGTCCTCACGGGCATCGGACCGGACGCCGCGACCGCCGCCGCGACCGCCGTCTTGAATCGCGGTGCCGCGCTGGCGATTTCCGCCGGCTTTGCCGGCGCGCTGCTCCCCGAGTCGGCCGTCGGGGAGACGATGGTGGCGACGAGTGTTGTGCCGGGAACATTCGACGGCTCGTGGAGAGAGGCCGGAAGTCCTATCTCCTGTGACGACGCGGTGATACGGGCGATTCAAGCCGCCGCCGCCGAAGTCGGAGCGACTGCTCGAAGCGGTCCGATGGTTTCGGTAACCACGGTGCTGTGCCGGGCCACGGACAAGCAACAGGTCGGCCGATCGGCGGGTGCTATCGCGCTTGATATGGAAAGTGCGGCCATAGGAACGGTAGCGCGGGCGCATGGCGTCCCATTTGCCGTGATCCGCACGGTCTCGGATACAGCCGATGAAGATCTGCCGATGGACTTCAATCTGTTTCTGAAGCCATGGGGCTTGGCGCGAGGCCTCGCTGCCGTGCTGTGGGCGCCATCGAGTGTAAGGGGGTTGAATCGGCTCTGCCGCAGTAGCCGTCTCGCGGCCGGGACTCTCGCCGCCGTAAGCGCCGTCTGGGCTGCGAATGGATTCGGACTCCCGCCGGTTTCACAACTGGGAAAGGCCTGATGATTCAGCGTATAGGGGCGTGGGGCATGTCGGTCATCCAGGAGATGGGGCGTATGCTTCTCTTCGTCCTCTCATCCTTCGCCTGGCTCACACGGCCGCCGCTGCGGTTCGTGCAGATCGTCAAGCAACTGCACTTCATCGGCTACAAATCGACATTCGTCGTGGTGCTCACTGCGGGCTTTACCGGCATGGTACTCGCCCTGCAAGGTTATTACACGTTGCGCAAATTCGGATCCGAAGGGCTGCTTGGCTCTGCGGTCGCGCTGAGCATGATCCGTGAGTTGGGACCGGTCCTTGCGGCATTGATGGTGACCGCCCGAGCGGGGTCGGCCATGACGGCGGAAATCGGCATCATGCGCATCACCGAGCAGATCGATGCGTTGGATACCATGGCCATCAACCCCTTGCAGTACCTCATCGCGCCGAAACTGGTCGCCGGCCTGATCGGCGTGCCGCTGCTCGTCGCGATTTTCGACGTTGTCGGCATCTATGGCGGCTACCTCGTGGGGGTCGAACTCTTGGGCGGGAACGGGGGCGCCTATTGGAATTCGATCGCCTCCGCCGTCGAGTGGAAGGACGTCTACGGCGGCATTCTCAAATCGATCAGTTTCGGCCTGATCGTCAGCTGGATCTGCTGTTACAAGGGGTTTTTCACCAGACACAGCGCCGAAGGGCTCGGCACCGCGACGACGGAAGCGGTGGTCCTGTCCTCCGTGCTGATTCTCGTGTGGGATTATTTTCTGACGTCGGTCTTGCTGTAGGTCATGATCAAACTCGTCGGCGTGGAAAAAACCTTGGGCGGTCAACACGTCCTCCAGGGCATCGACATCTCGATCCCCGCCGGCGAGTTGACCACCATCATCGGGAGAAGCGGGGGAGGGAAAAGCGTTCTGTTGAAGCACATGATCGGTCTCCTGCAACCCGACCGTGGCGAGGTCTGGGTCGGAGGAGTCGAGATCAGCCGACTGAGGGGCAGGGCGCTCAACGAGGTCCGTAAACGGTTTGCCATGTTGTTTCAAGGAGCGGCGCTCTTCGATTCACTGACGGTCTTTGAAAACGTCGCCTTCCCCTTGCGTGAGAAGTTGCGCATGAAGGGACCGGATGTGTCGAGACGAGTCAATGAGAAACTTGAACAGGTGGGATTGGAAGGCATGGGGCATAAATTCCCGGCCGAACTGAGCGGCGGAATGAAAAAACGCGCCGGCCTCGCGCGTGCCCTGGTCATGGAGCCCGAGATCATCCTCTTCGACGAGCCGACCACTGGACTCGACCCACTCATGGCGAAATCGATTCACGATCTGATCGTGGCGATGCTGCGCCGGTTCAAGTTCACCGCCGTCATGGTCAGCCACGAGATTCCGGAAATTTTCGGCATCAGCGATTGGGTGGCGATGCTGCTCAAGGGCAAGATTGCGTTGATGGCCCCGTCGGCGGAGTTCGTCAAGACGACGGACCCGGAGATTCACGAGTTCATTTCGGTCAGTGGTCCGGTCAGGCTGAACCAGGCGGCCGGCTGAGACGACGGAGGAGCGGCCAATGGAAAAGACCAAGCTCGAATTCATCGTCGGCGTGTTCGTCCTTGTCGGCATTGTCTGTCTCGGGTATCTGTCCATCAAGCTCGGTAAGCTTGAGCTGATCGGCGGGAATGTCTACGAAGTCGTGGCGCAATTCAATACGGCTTCGGGCCTGAAAGCCGGATCGGCGGTGGAAATCGCCGGTGTCGAAGTCGGACGCGTGCGCGCGATTAAGTTGAACGAGGACCGCGCCGCCGTGATATTGGCCGTGGACGACAAGGTTAAGCTCTATACAGACACCATTGCGTCAATCAAGACGCGCGGCATTATCGGCGAGAAGTTCCTGGCCCTTTCTCCGGGAGGAGGCGGTGATCCGCTGAAACCTGGGGATACGATCCGCGACACCGAGTCTGGTCTCGATTTGGAGGAGTTGGTCAGCCAATACGTCCATGGTAATGTGAAATGACCGTTTGGCCGGCAAGGCCGAGGGTGATGCATGCTAAGAGGAGAGATCGCTATGAAGACAGGGATGGGCCTCGTATGGAAGACTGGTCTGGGATGGCTGAAGGCCCTGGCCGTGGTTGTTGCGGTGGCCTCGGCCTGCCTGGTAGGCGATCCTGCTCGTGCCGGCGAAGCGACGGAGGCGATGAGAGGCACCATCGACGAGGTGCTCCGCATTCTGGCCGACAGGGATTTGAAGCAGCCAGCCAAGGCCAACGAGCGCCGGCAACTCCTGGAGAAAGTGGTCGGGGAGCGGTTCGACTATCAGGAAATGTCCCGGCGGTCACTGGGCGCGCCCTGGACCAACC
>JBKPKC010000272.1:0-2615 GCA_046765595.1 Nitrospirota bacterium | reverse complement strand
CTGGTGTCGACAAATCCGGTAACGTTGCCTCCAGGATGAGCGAGGCTGGCTGCATGGCCGGTCACAATTAAATCGCCGGTGACGCCGACGACAATGGGAAGGTTTGGGCTAACTTGCTTCAAGGCGCGGGTCGCGGCTTCTCCCTGGGTTACGACGAGGGCGACTTTGGAATTAACCAATTCGCTGGCGAGTGTGGGAAGTCGATCAAGTTTGCCGTCAGCATAACGGTATTCGATTTCAATATTACTGCCCTCTTCGTAGCCAAGCGCGCGCAACCCCTGGCGGAGTCCGTGGAGGCGGTTGGCCAGACCTGTCGCTGCCGGGGCGCCGAGAAACCCGATCCGTGGCGTTTTTATCGACTGCTGCGCTTCAGCAGAGAAGCAAAACGCAAAAAGCATGACGCTAAGCACGATCGTCTTGCTGAGTGCTAACGACTGACTACTCACAACCATTACCGGATCACCTTGTCTGCTCTTGCCAGAAAATTGGGCGGTATGATGAGACCGATCTGCTTGGCCGTTTTCAAATTGATGACCAACTCGAATTTCGTCGGGCGCTCGACGGGAAGTTCGGCGGGGTTTGCTCCCTTAAGAATTTTGTCTACATAGACCGCGGCACGTCGATTAAATGCGGTTGTGTCGGGCCCGTACGTTAAAAGACAGCCGCCCTGTGCCCATGCGGCACTGAAGCCTATCGCCGGCAATTGATGTTCGATAGTGAGCCGAATGACGCGTTGTCGATACAAGCTCAGAAATGCGGACGCTGGAATAATAAGGGCGTCGGCACGTTGGCTCTTTGCGGCATCGACTGACCTCTCAATCTCATCTGGTTCGGTTATCTGAAAACGCAACAGTTGCACTCCCAAAGACCGGGCCGTGCCTTCCATCTGTTGGGAATACAATTTCCAATTTGGAGCTGCCGAATATGCCAACACAGCTATCCGAGAAGCCTTGGGAATAATTTCCTTTGCAAGTTCCAGCAGTTTGGCGCTCAGTTCCGGAGCAAGATTGGATAGTCCTGTGATATTTCCACCTGGATGTGCGAGGCTTTTTACAAATCCCAACGCAACTGCGTCACTCACGCCGAACATCACAATCGGGATAGTTGAGGTTGCGTTCTTAGCGGCTTGAACAGCCGGATATCCTCCGGCACTTAAGATCACATCAACTTGAAGGTGAACGAGTTCCCTGGCGAGTTCAGGTAATCGATCCAATTGTTCTTGAGCGTAGCGCCACTCAATTGCAATCGTCTGTCCCGCAACATACCCGAGCGACTGCAAGGCGTCCTCAAATGCCTTTTCACGCGACTGATTTCTAAAGCCGAGAGATAGATAGCCTATGCGGTATATTCTCTTTGCCTGTTCTGCACGAGCTGGATAACCAACGACTAGAATTAGAACAATCATTAAGGCGCGACGGAGAGCCATTTTATCCTGCTTGTTCGCTGATGTTATCGAATCACCCTGTCCGCTCTTGCCAGCACGTTGGGCGGAATTGTGAGTTCGATCTGTTTGGCGGTTTTCAGGTTGATGATGAACTCGAACTTTGTCGGTTGCTCAACCGGAAGGTCGCCGGGCTTTGCGCCTTTGAGAATTTTATCGACATAAAATGCTACGCGCCGATAGGTCTCAGTTGCATCTGCGCCGTAATACAGGAGCCCACCTGTTTTCACAGCTTCTACGGATGTGAACACGGACGGGAGATGCTTGCTTAAAGCGAAATCGACGATGCGTTTTTCGTTTTCGCGCATTACGGGACCGCCGAGAAGTTGAAGCCCATCGGGGCGATTTTTGTCGATGGAAGCGAAGACTTTGTCGAAATCGCTTCTGTGGCGAATCTCAAACGTCTGAACGGTAACACCCAGCGTGCGTGCCGCAGTGTGCACCTCTTTTAGTTCCAGTGCATGCGTCGCATTATCCGGCACATACGGAACAGCAACACGGGTGATCCGTGGTGCAGCTTCCTTTAGCAGTTCCAGGCGTTTGTCCCCGAGTTCAACGAGAAGATTCGTTATTCCGGTAACGTTCCCGCCTGGCTTTGGAAGGCTTTTGACAAAGCCGGCCGCCACAGGGTCCGCGCCTTGGCCCGCCATTACAATCGGAATAGCTTTAGTTGCATCAGCAGGCGCCTGGATCACAGGTCCACCGCCTGCGGCAATAATCACATCGACATTCTGCTGAACGAGTTGCGCGGCAAGCTGAGGGAGGCGCTCGAGTTTCTCTTCCGGATACCGAAAGTCAAAAGATGTGTTTTCACCTTCTCGATACCCTAGCTGATGAAGGGCTAACTTTATTCCGCGTGAACGCTGGATATCGCTCGCTGGCTTGGCCCCGGAAAGATACCCGACGTGAAATACTCTCGTGGCCTGTTCTGCGTGAGCAGAAACGCACAGCACAAACAATGTCATCCAGACAGAAGAACCGATGGCTCTTGCTTTCGAACAGTTGCTCGTCCGCAGCTTTCGGTTTCGCATTACCGAATCACTCGATCCGCTCTCGCCAGCACGTTTGGGGGAATCATAAGGCCGATTTGTTTTGCTGTTTTGAGATTGATGACCAATTCAAACTTCGTCGGCTGCTCGACGGGAAGATCAGCCGGTTTCGCGCCTTTGAGAAT
>JBKPKC010000271.1:0-3266 GCA_046765595.1 Nitrospirota bacterium | reverse complement strand
GTTTCGTTCACCGCGAAAAAACCGATTTCAGCCGTTGAAATTACGGCAGAAAGAACAATAAGTCCCAGCAGTATCGCAATGTCCATAGAGCTTCCGGGGTTAGGGACGGGTCACGAGCACGATGGTCTGGATATAGGAACGCAGGGGGTTCTCTCCGGCGATAGGACAGGAAAGGCACATGGGGGAAAGGCCGAGATCAATGCGAAAGGCGCCATGGGGGGGTATGGTTTTCATGAGGTGTACATCTATCATAGGCGGGAAAGGGGGGCAAGCACTTCAGCAAAACTTACCATAAAATCATTGGCTTAGATTCCACCCTAGCTATCATCGCGAAAGACAAAGGACTGGACAGCCAAATCGGCCTCAAGTCTGCTGGCCGCGGACTCAGCCTGGTACTCAGTCTTGAATTCGCCTACCTGGACGCGGTATCTCCGTCCGTCCGGAAGGTCGACCACCTGAATCCTTCCCCCTGCATAGATTTGCTGGGCGCGCTCCAGAAGCATCGCGGCATTTCGCTGCTCCGCAAAAGAGCCGATTTGGACCCGCAGGAATCCCATCTCGGCTGTCCGACCTTGAAATCCGATCACGCGTAGCTCGACGTCATCGGTGCCCCGGCCCACAATGCCCAGCGTTCTGGCCCCGGCGTACGATAGATCCAGCATGCGTCCCCTGGCAAAGGGCCCCCGATCGTTGATCCGGACCGTCACCTCTTTGCCCGTACTGGCTGAACGGACGACGGCAACGGAGCCGAGCGGGAGTGTCCGATGAGCGGCCGTCATCTTGTGCATGTCGTATCGTTCGCCATTGGCCGTTTTGTTTCCCTGGAACCCCGGTCCATACCAGGAGGCCATTCCCCGCTCGACATAGCCGATGGGATAGCCGGGAAAGTAAACCGGTTTCGGGGCGGGACTGCTGCAGCCGGTGACGAGAGCGACGACGGCGAGAACGGCGAAATGCTTCAGCAGCCCATCAAAACTCGTCAAGCGATTGATTCCGGAGGATAGAGAGCGCCTTCTCGATGTTCGAGACGGTGAGGACGACAATGGCACGTTTGCCTTCCCTCGAAGGCGTGCAGTACCCGCACTTGATATTGATGCGCGCCTGCGTCAAGAGGTCGGCGACCTCGTTCAGCGCGCCAGGCTTGTTCTCGAGGCTCAGAATGAGCGCCGTTTCTTCCGTAAACTTGATTTTGGCGGTTTTCAAAGCGGTGCGCGCTCCCTCCAGGTCGGCGACGAGAAGCCTGAGCTTGCCGGTACCGGTGACTTCAGGAGCGGAAAAGGCTTTGATGTTGACGCCCGCTTCCGCGAGGACAGCGGCGACCTGCGCCATCACGCCGGGTCGGCTTTGACCGCTGATGACGAGTTGTGTCGTAGTCGGCATACGAGATTCCTATCCGTCGCCTGTAACACCTATCACTTCCCATAGGTGGACCGCAACTACGTGCCATCACCCATGGCTGCGCTCAGAGAAGATGACAAACCCCATTAATAAAGGTGAATTCGTAGATCCAGCTCACGATGAGGGACCGGTCCTGGGTCAGTTTGAGCGCTCGGTCCTTCATCCCCCGTGGCACCAGGAGATAGAAGGGAATGCCTCGTTTTATCGCCCTGTTCCATTTGTCCACAATCCGTACGTCCGAGAGGGATTCCTCTGTCTCGACCTCGGCCATCCATTCCGTCGTATTGCCGCTGGAACTCACATACCAACCGACGATGTCGCAGGGCTGGTTGCGGTCGGCCCAGGGATTCTGCTCAAGCCCCCCTTTGATGGTGACCTTGCAGACGAACGCTTTGGCCCACCGTTGCGCGACGAAGCCAACGACCTGGTCGTGAACGGTGTCAATGGTCCGTTCGCGAAGAGTCGCGCTCATGACCGCCTCCTCTACGAGCATCCGCTCGTGGCGCCGCACCCCATGCACTTCAAGCAGGTCCCGTTTCTGACCAGCTTGAATTCGTTGCAGCTCTGACAGGGATCGCCTTCGTAACCTTGAAGGCGCGCATATTTGACGGCTTCCGCAGTATAAGTCAGGGTTTCCCGCTTCAACTCGACCTTGTGCGTCACGCTGCCGTTGCCATGGCCGTTGCCACCATGGCGGGGCTGCGTTCCGCGTCTTGCAGGAAACAATTCGGTGCTGATCGAGGAGGAAGCTAGCGTTTGAGGATCGGCCTCTTCCTCGGAGCATTCGGGATCAGGCTCGTCTTTCTTTACGGAGTCCATGCGCAAATCCTCTTCCTTGACCTGGGCGAGATCGTACCGGTCGAGATACGTGACGGCCAATTCCCGGAAAATGTAGTCGATGATCGAGGTCGACATCTTGATGCGATCGTTCAATTTCACGGGTCCGTTGGGTTCGAACCGCGTGAAAACGAAAGCTTCGACGAATTCCTCGAGCGGAACGCCGTGCTGTAGGCCTAGCGAAATCGCGATGGCAAAACAATTCATCAGGCTCCGGAAGGCCGCTCCTTCCTTGTGCATATCCAGGAAAATTTCGCCGACCGTCCCGTCTTCGTACTCGCCGGTGCGGAGATAGAGTTTATGCCCGCCGATGACGGCTTTTTGCGTGTATCCGTTTCGTCGCGCCGGCAGCGGCCGCCGCTTGGCTAAATACCGGACCAGCACCCGCTCGGTGATCTTTTCGGCGATACTCAGCACTTCGGTCGGGGCTTCGACGGCCTTTCCGCTGTCCGTCGAAGCCGACAGGGGCTGACTGAGCTTCGAGCCGTCACGATACAACGCCACGGCTTTGACCATGCTTTTCCACGCGAAGAGATAAGCTGATTTGACCTCTTCCAGCGTGGCATCCGCCGGCATGTTGATCGTTTTGCTGATCGCCCCGCTGATGAAGGGCTGGGCGGCCGCCATCATACGGATGTGGGCGTCGACGGCAATATAGCGCTGGCCGATACGGCCGCAGCGGTTGGCACAGTCGAAGACGGGCAAATGTTCAGCCTTGAGATGCGGCGCGCCTTCGACGGTCATCGTGCCGCAGCAGAAGTCGTTGGCGGCCGCAATCTCCTCTTGGGTGAAGCCGAGCGCCTTCAGCATGTTGAAGTTGGCCTCGGTCAGCTGTACCTCCGTGAGGCCGAGCTTTGCGCGGCAGAACTCTTCGCCGAGCACATATTTGTTGAAGGCAAATTGGATCTCGAAGGCCTGCGACAATCCGCTTTCCATTCGAGCCAGGGCGGCGTCGTCGAACCCCTTTTGCTTAAGCGTCTCGTGGTTGATGAAGGGAGCGCCCTGCAAGGTTTGGCGCCCGACGCAATAGT
>JBKPKC010000270.1:0-5754 GCA_046765595.1 Nitrospirota bacterium | reverse complement strand
TCAGTGCGCTGCGTGAGCGCCTGCTGACTTTTGTACGCTGTCCCATTGGAATGTAAAGGGCTCAGGGAGGGTGCTCGGCAACAATGCCGCTTCTCGTTTCAGGCGCTCGGCCCGGGCGGCGCTCATCGGATGCGTCGACAGCCACTCCACATGACCCTGCTCTTGTTCCGAGAGCCGCTGAAAAAATGAAATCATGCCGGTCGGATCGATCCGGGACCGGTGGAGCAATCGCAGCCCGGTGACATCCGCTTCCGTTTCCTGCGCGCGGCCGAATTTGAGCGAGAGCAATTCGGTGCCGACCTGTTTCATGACTCCGGCCAGCCCTTGCTGATCGCCGAAGATAATGCCCACCGCCGCGACAACGCCCAATTGTTTGACGATCCGTTCGAGGCCGTGACGCTCCAGGACATGATTGAACTCGTGGCTCAAGACACCGGCCACTTCTTCTCCGCTCTTGGCTTGCTCGAGCAGACCGGTGAACACGACGACATAGCCTCCCGGCAAGGCAAACGCATTGACCACGTCGTTTTTCACGACGGAAATTTCGAAGGTATACGGATTGTCGGGGATGTGCTCGAGCAGGCGCCGGCTGATTTCATCGACCGCTGTCACGGAGGGGCCTCCCTTGACCGCCGTTTGGTCGCGTAAAAAATCCTGATAGGCGGATTGGCCCAGTCGTTGCTCCCACTCCGTGGGAATGCGATCGACGGCCCATTGGACCAGCAGATCGGTGCTGAACCATACGGTGGCCACCGATCCGACGACCAGGCCGAGCACCAACGCCCAGACGATGCGGTGTCGACCTCGGGTGCGACGAACCGTCGCGGCCGTTTCGTCCAGGAACTTCGTCAACTCCGGCGGCGCGGACGAGCGAATGGCGAGAATCAAGACCGGATCCTTGAGATAGAGCGTATGTGCATGAGGCGCCAGACCCCACCGCACCACCAACTGATCGTGGTTAAGACCTCCGGCGGACACGGTGACCGTCGAATACGGCAGGCTCAATTGGCCAAGCGCTGAAGAATCCGCATCGAAGCGAACTGTGAGTCCGATCTGAGACACTTCGACATGACATGGCTGGCCGGTGGCAGGAAACTCCTCTCCGAAGCAAAGGGCGTTGGGGGTCATTCCGAGACGGGGATGAATTGACGGATCCAGGCCCCGAAACTTCCCGGATTCCGGCTCTGGATATAGACTACCCCCGGGCCGTGAAACCGGCATACGAACCCTTCGCCGGACGTGAAGCTCGCAACCCAGCCGGAGGCGGCGCGCTCGATGTTATACGATGTCGTGCCCGACCAGGCCACCAAATGACTGTTGTCGACAATATACTCCTGATCGGGCCTGAGCTCGATCTTATGGATGGCTCCAAAGCTGTTCAACAGGAGCATCCCTTTCCCGCTCGCCTTCAGAATAAAGAACCCCTCGCCGCCGAGCAGGCCCCGGCTCAAGCTCTGCATCTGGCTGTCGAGTTTGATCGTCTCGGCGCCGGCAAGGAACCCGTCCTTCTGCACCATGAACTCGTTGACGCCGTCGAGCTCGAGCATGACAATTTCTCCCGGAACCGTCGGCGCTAGGAGCACTTCGCCGGGCCCCCGGCTCGCCCGAAGCGTTTGAAAAAAGAATTTTTCACCGGTCAGAAACTTCCGCGACAACGCTCCGAGAAACCCGCCCTCCATTTTGCTCTCAACATCTATAGTCGGCGATGAGGCGACCATCGCGCCGGACTCGGCCTTGATGGTCTCGCCCGCCGTCAACTCCACCCGGACCATCGGGAAGGCACCGGGATACAAAATCTCACTTTTCATTGTTCTTCCCTTCCTATTTCTTCCTACAGCGGGTGGATGCGGGAACGACTGGGCTGGTCGGTGACAACCCGCGGTCACTTCGCCACCCAGCCATACAGCCGATGACTGGGGTCCGGTCCTTCGTCTTGGTAGCTCATGCGAAGACGCCCCACTGCGTCCTTCGGCAGGGCATTTCGGACCGCCGCCACATCTATGTGAAACAGCCGTGCGGCGTTCAAGCCGAAAATCCTGGCTTTGATGTCCCGGGTGAGCGGCTGATAGTGATGCTTCTCGATCAGCGCCCCAGGAATCTGAAAGCGCCGAAAGGCCTCGATTTGCCATTGAGGCGTTCCGTACCAAATCGAATCGGTGCCCCACAGGACGTGCTCGACGTCGAAGGCGGCAAGGATCTGGCCGAAAAAATGCGCACAGACCAACGGATGGGTGGTCACCAACTGCGCGAACGTCGACCCGATCTCCATGTAGATGTTTTTGACGGCAGGATTCGCTTGCTTCATCCGGCAGAATTCGGTGGTCCAAGGAATTTCCCCCGTCTTCTCGAACGCTTCGTCGATCGAGGCAGCGCTTTTCATGCCCGAATGGTAGACGAGGAAGTCGATGTCCGGAAAGTCCTTGGCCGCCTTGATGAGGTCGTTAGGGTGGTTGTATTCCGGCACGGGGCCGAGCGGTAGGCCTTTGTGCACGCACAGCCGCTTCACGTTGAGCCTGCGGGCTTGTTCCAGCATCGGATAGGCGATCTTCTCGTCGTCCATCCACCATCCATGGTCGAAGCCCTTGGGACAGGATCCCGTGTAGCATTTCCAGGCGTCGATCTTCAGTTGCTCGGCCTGCATGGCCATGAACTCCAAATCGGCGGACCCCAATTGTGGGGTCGCCAGGCCGTGCGCCAGCATGCGTTGAGAACCCGCCAGGCGGTTGATCTCGTCCCTGATGTGCGCCATCTCCTTCGGCGGCACGACCGCTTCCTGCGGATAGGGGCCGGGCGGCGTACTGATGAGGCCGATCGATGTCTCGCTGTCGAGAAACACTTCTTTCACGAAGTTTTGCCAAGAGAGGTCATCGAGGGTGCCCTGATCGGTCGCGAGGCGGGGATTGAGTCCGGTTTCCCGCGCGCGGCGACGCAACCCCAACAATGCATCCCGGGTCACCGCGCCGCGACGGCGGCCTTCGGCATCGGTGGGATCATAGCCGGCGCTGACATAGTGCGTCTGCACATCGAAAATGAAGAAGGGGTCTCCCTGCCGCTCGGCGAAGGCGGCTGGTTCGAACAGTTCCGTGTGCAGGACGTCGAACAGGTTACCGAACACCGAGTTCATCGCCACGAGCGCAGCGGCCATCCCGCCGGAGGTTTTGAGGAATTCTCTGCGGCTCATGCCCCGTCGCCTCGAGGCATCCGCGCTGATGGCAGCGAGCGCTTCCTCGACCAATGCCTGCGCTCGCGTGCGCGGCCAGGGGACAAATTCTTCGTTCGACACGATCTGCGTCGGAATGGGTCCTGTTGAATGAACTCCACGACGGAACCGCGAGGTCCAATCACGACGCATGGGTGCCCTCCCCGAGTGTGCCAGGCCGCAACCACTGGATTCTCGGGAATAGGCACGGCACTGTCAAGCGATCGTCCCGCGCTAGTGGGGTCGAGGGTGGCCATGCCGCATGAGGACACCGGGAAGAAAAAATCAACGTGTTGGGGTCTGGGAGCGTCGGGGCTCGAATGCTGCAAGGGCTGGAATCGTCGCGGTCACATCGCGGAAGGCATCACCCTCCTGGTCTTTCCCGTCGCGGCCGACGCTGTAGATCACGCCTTTGCGCTGGTTGACGAGCATCGGCAGGCCTGTAAACGGGTCATAGTACGCTTGCCCGGCCTTTGCCAATCGCATCAGGACATCACTGTCTTGGGGACCGCGCCTGAGCCAGGCCTGGAGCCCCGCCAGGCGAAGTTGAGCGTCGATCTCGATGACCCTGTAGACGAACGGCTCCCAGGCGGGCAGCGGCTCGATGCCGACGATATGCTCGACAGGATTGACGAGATAATCCGTCAACGATGACGCCGGCGTTCGAACGAACGCCGAGACTTGCGGAAGATTGGTATACCGTCCTCCCGCCACCGCCTTATTCGCCGCATCGTAATAGTCCGCATACGCATTGGCACGGCGTTGCACCGGCAGACGCATGGCCGCCGCCAGGGACACATGCCAGGGACGGTCGTGCGCCTTGTCGTCTTTGAGTGCCAATGGAACCGCCTTGATCGCCCCCACAAACTGACTTTGCATGGGCCAACGAACGGAAAGCTCGATCTGGTCGAGAGGGCGAACCATTTTGCTCAGGCGGGCCAGCGACGGTCCGTCGAGTTCCGCACGGCTCAGCAGTCCGGCAGCCACCGAGGCATCATCTTGCACCGCCGACAGGGCCAGCATCTTCATCGGCAGCGTCTTGGCCTGGGCGAGAGCCACGCGCCACGCCTGGACGTCGGTCTCCAACCGTTCAAGACCCGTTGAAACATCCTGATTGAAACCTTCCAGCAGATAAAGTCGGTGCGTCAGCAACAGGCGCGGGCAGTTCGGACTGAACGATTGCCCGAAGCCCCAATCATCGAAGGGCATCGCGAGCCATTGTTGATACCGCGCAAGCGCCGTCGACTCGCGCGACGTCAGCGCTTTGATGGTTCCGCCCTGCCCCTTGAGGGCGGACAGAACGTCGCTGCCGCGGATCCACCCTTTGACGACCTGGTCGGACGCTCCGCCGCTCACGGTTGGGAGTTTCATTTCCTCGCCGATGCAGAACTGGGCTGCAGCCAGGTCACGCTCTGGTTGCGCTCTCCGTTCGTACCCAACTTGAACGGGATCCTCGCGGTCCGGCGCGTCGAATCCCAGCAGCAGAAGATACCCGTTTTTCTTGGCATCCGTGATGATTCGAGGAGGCGATACGGTCAAGGTTTGATACAGAGGGCTCGGCGGCTCCTCTAAAGCCGCCCACAGCACAGCGAGGGCGCCAATGCCGGCCGAAGCCACGACGACCGTGGCAATCGCGACCATAAACGCCAGAAAGGTGAGCGAACGAGTGGTCGAAAAGCACGACCCGATAAACGAAGAGATGGCGATGCGGACACGGTGGACGCGCGCCATCAAGCGTGGGCGCGGCATGGACCACGACTGCCTGTGCGAAGGCATGTCGTCGGATGGGGCGCTGGGAGCAAACAACACGTCAACCGCTGACGCGGCAGTACTCGTACTCGTTGAAGCACCGCCGTCCTGGACCCCCAGGTTCGCATCACTCCAACCCACCGGTTGGGGCGACGGCTCGTTGCGGGCGAAGGTAATCGCCTCGGTGGCCTGCATCCAGTCAGGGCGTACGTCTGCGGGCTGGCTGACGACCGGCTCGACTCGTGGCGCCGGTTCCGGCTCGTCAATCGTCTTCCATTCTCGCGTCGGTTCTAAGGGGGTCTCGGACGGCTCGGGCTCTTCCTGTTCTTTGTCCCATCGTTTTTTCTTTTTGGACGGCCGATGAACCTGGACCGCCACTTCACCTGTGTTCCAATGCGAAGAGGCCTCCTGCTTCGGCGGTGCGGCAGCTTGAGGGGAAGGAAGTTCTACGGGTGGGACCGAGACATCTTCTTGTGTAACCGGCTCGTTCGCCAGCGCCGAGAAAGAGACCGTCTCGCTCGGAATTGGAGGCGGCAACTCTTCTTGGACCGCCGGGATTGCGACCGCCGGTTCTGATGCACTCGCGTTTTCCGGCAACCGGTGCGCTTCGACAGGCAGCGGTTCGCCGGATGGCTCGACAGCCTCGACAGCTATCGGAGGTTCGTTCTCCGGAGGGACAGTCGGGCTCGGCGCCATGGTACCGGCGGTAAACTTCCAAGCCTTGTCGAACACGGAATTCCAGGAGAAGCTTGGGGCGGCGGACATCTCCGGAGTCACGGGAGAAGGCTCGGGCTCGGCTGCAACCG
>JBKPKC010000269.1:0-6692 GCA_046765595.1 Nitrospirota bacterium | reverse complement strand
TTCGGGTGTTGTGAGCGTTTATTAGCAAGCGCTCTCGTGCCGGATCATTCGCCATTCTCACCAGATGAACTCATGATGATGAGTTACTATACGAATCAAATTGGAAAAGTCGTGGATTCGCAAATGCGTCTGATCTCTGAGAAGTCGGCATCGGATGGAGAGAATACCGCAGGTGTCCAAGCGCCTGATAGTCCAGAGCATAGCCATTGAGAGCCACAATAGTAAGAGGGCACTTCGATGTCCGGACACTTTCTTTGGCGAAAATCAGTCGCAGTTCCTTCTCGCACGATCAACAGGCATAACGACCATGAGCTGCAGGTATCGTATCATCCTGATCTACGGCGCTGATCTACGGCGGGAAGCGGATATGTCTGAAACCATGTTGCTGATGCAAGTTTTGGTAACCGCAGGTGGACGTTCAGGCTTCTTCGCTAGGGTTATAAGCCTTTGCTATCAGTGTAGTCCGCCAGTCACATAACACTCCGTTCCCCAAAGTTAGGTGCAGTACTTAGACAGAAGTTCTGTCCCGTATTGAACAGACAGTCGCAAATGGTCTCGCTATCCTTCTGGCCTGTCCCCAGAACATGAACTGAGCTAGAAAGGAACGGCCATGAAATCGAAAACAGCGCAGGAGAAAGCCAACCTTGCACTTCTTGGGATGCTGGCGATGTTCATAGCGAGTCTCCTCTATGGCGTGTTCGCGATGGGTATACGGTAAGCACGACCGCAGCCTATATGCCATCGAGAATGGCGACATCAAGTCGTCGCCTGACACGAACTTTTCATAGGCCGGCAATGGAACAATGAAGCAGCTTGAAGAAGGAAAGAATCGACTGCCTACAGTCCCCTAATGCTTTGAGTGTGTGGCCTACACGTTCATCGGTCATTCATCACGCAGTCCCCATCGCCAAAGCACCAGCGTCTCGTCTCACTTAAACGAGCCCTTCCAGGAACGCGATCCAGCCATCGTATCGCGTATAGCAATGTACTTGCCGATGTGAGGACATGATTCCAAGTCTGCATGCTGGCATTCTCTGAGGCATACAGCTGCTAATCGAAGGGTCATGGCGGGAGTTGCTCTGGTTTGAGTGAAGGAGATTCTCGGGCATCGTGATATTCAGACCACTCTCCGACATGTCAATCTCGCTCGGGGGCATTTTCTGTAGGCTGTGATCGACGAAGCCTGGCTGGAACCGTGACTAAACCGTGACCACCGAAAACCGAGAAATAGGGGAGCAATAGAAATTATTGATTCTGTGGTGCGCCCGACAGGATATGCCCAGATCCGTTGGTCTGGTTTGGTGCGCCCGACAGGAGTGAATGTGACACGCCCAGATCCGTAGTCCCAAATCCGGAGGATGCGACGGGTGATGATCTAGAGTAATTGGTTGCATGACAAAGCGTGTATCAGCAATGGTTTGTGCGCTTTTCTTTGTGACTGATGAATATATTAACGCAGATCGGGAATCGTCACTAGAACCGTGACCTAAACCGTGACCAAGAAGAGTAGGAATTTCGTCACCACGAGGAGGGGAGCAGCCTCGAGCCAAGTCTGACATGTCGCTGTGCAGCCAATTCTCCAAACAAGTGAGAATAGCACGGGACAATTCTCCCTGATCTTTAAACCATGGAGGGGCGACAGGGCTGCCACCGGATCAGTTTCGCGGCTTGGTCAGGTTCGCGACGCCAGATGAGGAAAAGGAAGGGTGAGGGGCGTTCCCCCGTTAGGCGGATACAGAGGGTTCTCGAGGTGTCACTGTTGATCCTCCTCCGTCGAGTGGAATGGCTGTCATGGCTCTACGAACATGAGTGGCGAGTTCATCCGCGGCGGTAAGGACCTTCTGTAGCGCCACAACGGCCCCCTTACTCTCAGCGGCCCGTAATATGGGTCCGTTGTCAATTGCGGTCAATACCACGACCGGCACGCGAGGTTGAGCTGCGACAGGAACTAGTCTGGTTAGGACTTCGAACCCGGACATATCAGGCAATGAGAGGTCGAGAATCACACAATCGATGATTTGCCGCTGAAACAATTCAATGCCGGTCCGTCCCGTTGTCGCCTCAATGATGACAGTGTCCGAAAGACGTTGTCTCAGACCGTCCGCGTAGTACCGGCGGATAACGTCGTGGTCCTCGATCAGGAGAATTGATTTGCAATCCGTCATGATCAACCGGGGGATAAGGGAGAAGCGCGGGGGTATCCTAGGTGCGAGACAAGAGTTGGTCAATAGGGTCTTATGTACGTAGAACGATGTGTGACCTGCTGGCTGCTGCTACTTTGGTGGTGAGGGCAGAGAAAAGGCCACTATGGCTAATAGCGCACGGAAAGCCGGTGACCGTTAAAAGGTTCTTAGTGGTGTAGCCACCGTCACGACACACCCCTCCAGCAGGACGCCGCGATCATTACAAGAACGCCTTTCATGTCGTGCTTCCTAAGGTTGGTCTTTAGTGGATCTCTTCAACAGGATAAGGACAGGTGAATTTCGAAATGGGAGGCCTGTGTACACTCTAACGGAGTCCGGTTCGGCGTGATGGACTACGGGAGAGCTAATTGAGAGAACTGCAAATTGAAACGATCAGAGGGAGCGATGCTGACCACGGTTTAGCAAACAAAGAACACATCTGTTATGAGCAAAGTGGTGTAGATGGGAGTCTTTAGAAATGGACAGCGTGTTGAGACATCTAGCTCCACCACTTCTCGCAGTCGTCGATCTCAACACTGTCCGTGCAGAAGTCTATTAAACTGTTAAGCCCCAACTCGAATTGCAATCCGTTCCCATCTGAGAACGCCCCATCGAGAACTGTCAAGCAATCCCGAAAAATACAGTCTTTTCTTACAATCGTTGGAGCGCCATCTATTCTGGACATTGCCAACTGCCACCCTCGTTCCCATTCTTCTACCGTGCACCTAGTTCGCCGCCTCACAATGATGCGTCTTTTTCTCATCATTGCCCCCTTTGCAAAATTCAAAGCAGTAACTAAGGCTGGCTTTTAACTGCACACGACTCGTTCTCGATTTAGGAGGTACTCAATTACCTCTATGCGATCTCGCAACTGTGCTCGAGCAGACGCAGACATGGGAAGAACAGCGCCACAAGGTTTGCTAGGTTCAAGATCGTCGAGTGCAGGAATACCGTTAGAGTTCGATGGCTCTCCTTCTTTATAACTTGCCATGCTCTCTATCTCCCTTGTTCGCTGTTTACCAACAAGGATATGGCCGGAACTCTACTTAGTCACGTCATATCGGAAAATTGACATGCACTCTGTAGCGATGGATGAGGTGATCAGGCCGCAGGTATATTCCCGCAATTCGTTTGGAGGATTGTGACGACCATGATGAAGCCATAGACTCGCCAAGTGGCAAGACGATTCCATTACAGGGGCTATGTCATTAAGTGCTACCCGGAGCCAGTCGCCATTTCAGGTCAATGGAGGCTACGAATTGCCATATACACCAAAGCGAATGGCATTTTTGAGCTTCAACCATTCGTAGGTCCTACGGTCTATGCGAGTGAGGATGAAGTCGAGATTCTGTGCATGGCGTATGGTCAGCGCATCATTGACGAGAAGGTGCTTGGACAGAAAGCGAGCTAACATCTGTAATGGTGGGAGAATAGTTAGACGGACCCAGCCAATTGCCCTTCGGCCTGCAGTCCGTTTTTCACTAGGCGTTCAGCCTCGTGGCGCCTGACGTTTCTCATAAAGCTCGTAGGCTCTTTGCGAGACTCGGATCCTGTCACAACACGTCCGATTGCTGACGAAGCCACACCTTTGTGAGTGGGACGGAATCCTTAGTCCGTCGCATTCTGAAACAAATCCTAGCTTCACATAAAGATATGGACCTGATTGGCGAGGCAGCAAATGGCGAAGAAGCTATTGCCGCTGTGGAAAGGCTTCAGCCGGAGTTGTGGTTATGGATATTCGGATGCCGGCATTGGATGGGATTGCCGCCGCTAGGGAGATAAAATTCAGATATCCGAATGTGAAAATAATCGGCTTATCTGAGTACGCCTATAGTTACAACACGGATGCCATGGAGAAGGCTGGGGCTGTCGGTGTCTATCAAAAGTCGATGGCTTTGGAGGAACTTTACCCGGCTATCAAAAAAGTAACAGCTGTTCATCCGACCGTTTAAGTTACCTTCTTCTTCCGCCCGCTGGCAGCGCATCAAGTCATCAGTGCCTTACCTAGGAATGTTACAATTATGAACGCCAATCTGATCAGCGACGGCCTACACGGATGTATGGATGCGAGTGCGTGAGTTTTTTACGAGTCACCACTTGTCCTGTCTCGACACAACATGTCCAGATTGATTGAGTTGCGTGTGTCACATCATGGCGTCCGCATTACCTTCTCATCCCGGCGATGATTTTGCATGGGGGCGGAGACATGCACAGAGGGTTTGAGCAAGAAGATCTCATGGCCATTCTGAACGGCATTGACGATGCGGTCATTAAACTTGACGCCCAGGCTTATTTTGTCGCTGTGAATCAGGCGGCAGCCAATATCTATCAGGAATTAGGATTCGATCCTCAACAGCTAAAGGGGAAATCTGTCTGGGATGTATTTCCAGACCTTAAAGGCACCCTGTTTGAACGGGAGTTACGTCGGGTAATTCAAGACCATGTCCAAACGGCTCACGAATTGTTTTACCCCAAGAACAAGCGGTGGTATGAAACAAAGGGCTATCCGGCTTCCCCAGGTGCCATTCTCGTCTTTCGGGATATCACCGAGAAAAAGGCCACTGCGCGATCCTAGCTTCTGCCTCTCATTTGACCAGCTCAGAAGAAACGCGGTTAAGGCTATTAGTTCTTGGCGAAATAGTTTCTTAGAGAATGACGAAGCTGACCATGCAGGTACGGAGGATGTTTCTCAATAGCGATGCGGCGGTTATGCCCGTGTGCATCGTTTCAGATCTCATCAGGCCGGGCCACGGAGTTCTTTCTCTGCCTGCAACCAATCGTCGACGGCGTGCCCATCCACGCCTCCTCGCACAAGATAGATTTCATACGCGCGTCGTTCGATGTCAAGATGTGTCGCTTGCGAACTTGTTTGTTCTCTCTTAGTGTCGAATATGTGGAGCACTGTTTTCTGATCTTTCTTTTTCTTCGTTGACTTCGCCATTTCACCTCCTTAGCCATCTCGAACGATGACACGAAAAAACGCCAGAAAGGTTATATCCTTTTGATGGTGGGCAGCTAGAGCCGGGGTTACGTAGTGGCGCTCCCTAGGTGAACTAACGGTGGAAGCAATTTGGACAAGCGGATACGCGCGGAACGTGCCATGAGTTTAAATGGCTTTTCACCCTGGTCCCCTAATCATTTGTCGTACGCCGAAGCGAAGAGCTTAGGTAGCCGCTCACAGCAAGGGAGGCGGGCTCTTAGTAGAAGCTGCTAGAAGAATTACTAGACCCCCTTCTGAGGCATTGAACGGGAGGCTGTAAAGACCTAAGCTACCGCCGCCTATGAGAGATGTCTTACTGGTAGACGACCATCCGGTTATCCGGGCACTTCTCCGACAGATCTTGGAGAAGTATCCAGACATTGTCATTGTTGCGGAAGCCGAGGATGGTGAAGAGGCCGTCAGGCAGGCTCTGAGACTGTACCCCATCTGTCGCCCTAATTGATTGCCACTTGCCAAGGTTGAGTGGGCTCGAAGTCACGAAATTGATCAAGCTGAAGAGTCCGTGCACAACCATCATCGGATTGACCGCTGGCGAACCAAATGGCGGTGAAATGGAAATGGTGACTGCGGGAGCGGCGGCCGTGCTAAACAAGGCCGACGTATTTCAACAGTTGCATCCCATGATTGTGAAAAGCTGTGCTGATACAACCATCCAAGCCGCATTAACCCGTCCGCAGTTGAGCACTGTTCCACTCCGAAATTCTATTCGCTAAATACTGGCCTTAGATGGGTGCAAGCCCGCGTATGTGGCGGTGCCAGTATGCATCTTTTCCACATCCTGGCGCCTTCGAGTACGATCGGCCTCTACGCGGCTCGGCCATGGCTGATCATAAAGTCGTAACACCAGGGACAATAGGTGTGCTTCAAGCGGCAGGTGATGGGATCGATGCCCATGGTATCTCGATAGGTCTTCTTTGTCATCCAGCCGCCTGCTTCGCTATGCACTAGTCGACATTGGTGACAGATCACTACCACCGGCGGATTGGGTTCAGAAGGAGCGGACATTCTCACCTCCTTGTCTCCAGGCATCATGGGTAACCTCGGCTGATGCCGTCGCATCGCCTGCACCGTTCTCGTTACTCTTTCTGCATCGGCCAAACATACACCCCGTTACTTGTGATCCCTATAAGTGAAACCTCGATAGAGAAGGCCGTGGAAGGCGTACCTTCCATAAACTGCAAGGGGACGAGTCGTAAGCGATTGCTGACAGATTTGTAAATGTACGCGAAGCAGGAGGGGGCGGTTAGAAAATTACCGGCTTTTTGACTTGCTTGACGGCATCGACAATGGCTGGATAAAGGGCCTGTAACACGTCAACCTTGTTGATGATCGTTGCTGCGCCCGCGATGAGCATGGCTTTTTCGTCTTCTTGTGGACCACCGGCCGTCGTACCAATGATGACAGTGAATGGATTGTCCAATTTAATCAATGTGGTCGTCACTACACCACTCAAGACCGGAAGGTGAACATCCATGACTACAACATCAGGCTGAAGCTTCGCGGCAAGG
>JBKPKC010000268.1:0-3119 GCA_046765595.1 Nitrospirota bacterium | reverse complement strand
CTATGGAGGCGGGGCAGCCGAGCTGCTCAGATGCTTGATTCCGATTCTGAACGACCTGGGCATAGTGGCGCGTTGGGAAGTGCTCGCAGCCGATCAGGAATTCCTGGCTGTGAACCGGCGTCTCGTCACGGCCTTGCAAGGGGAGGAACACGAGCTTTCTCCCGCCATGCAACAAGCCTATCTCGACACCAACCGCCGGAATGCCGAAAGCCTGAGCCTCGACGGCGACGTCGTCATGGTACACGATCCGCAGCCTGCGGCGCTGATCGAACATCGAAAGGACGGCAAGTGGATCTGGCGCTGCCATCTGGATTTGTCCGAGCCGCAGCGGCGGTGTTGGAGCTTCATTCGCCGATTCGTCATCCGCTATGACGCGGCCATCTTTTCGCTGAATGGGTTTTCCCAGCGGCTCCCGCTCCCCAAATTTCTCATCTACCCGTCGATCGACCCATTGAGCCTGAAAAATCGTGAGCTGCCCAGGGCGGAGGTCAGTCAGGTGATGGAGCGCCTCGGCATTCCGCGCGACAAACCCATCCTGCTGCAGATTGCCCCATTCGAGCGGATAAAGGATCAACTCGGCACGCTCAGGGCTTATCGGCTGGTCAAGCAGCATCACAATTGCCGGTTGGTGTTGGCCGGCGGCGGGGTGGCTCACAACCCCGAGGGCGAATCCATGTTTGCGCAGATCAAGGACGCGTCGGCCAAGGACTCGGACGTGCATGTCCTGCAACTGCCGCCCGAGGCCGATCTCGAGATCAATGCGTTGCAGCGTGCGGCGACGATTGTCGTGCACAAGCCGCTCAAGGAAGGGTTCGGCATCATCGTGTCGGAGGCCATGTGGAAAGGCAAGCCTGTGGTCGGCAGCGAAGCCGGAGGAATTGGTGCTCAAATCATCGACGGCGTGACTGGGTTCCTCGTCCGTTCTGAAGAAGGTGTCGCCTTTCGCATCCGGCATCTGTTGAACAATCCGGCGCTGATCCAGCGGATGGGGGGGGCCGGCCGGGAGCATGTTCGGCGGAATTTCATGATCACGCGTCATTTGATCGACTATTTGACGCTCATGAATTTATACACGGGAAGCCCGGGATGATGGCGTCGCAAGCGCAGGCGGACGCGCCGTGGCGTCAAATACGAGCGCAGCTGCCGCAACTCGAGCGGGCCGACATCCTTGTCGGCATCCCCAGCTTCAATAATGCCGAGACTGTGAAGCCGGTCATCGAGGCAGTGATGGCAGGGCTGCGACAGGCCTTTCCAGCCGCCAGCGTCTTGCTGGTCAACCAGGACGGCGGATCGCAAGACGGGACACCGGAATTGCTGAAGGGCGCCGTGGAGGATCGTGTCCCAGTTGCGCAATTGTACCGGCCGGCCGCCGGAACTTCCGGCATGGAGTCGCGCCTTTCCCGCGCCTGGCTCGGCGGACGGGAAGAGGCGCTCCATTCGTTTTTGCTGGCGACCAAGGGGGCCGGCGCCATCGCCTGTGCGGTGATCGATCCGGCCGTGCGGTCCGTAACGCCGGATTGGGTGACCTGGTTACTGAGCCCGATCATGGAATCCATGGCCGAATACGCGGCACCCGTATTTCTGCGGCCGCGCTATGAAGGGAGTTTGACCAATACCCTGGTCTACCCACTCGGCCGCGCATTGTACGGCACCTCCATGCGCTATCACGCAGGAGGCGGATGTGCGATGTCAGGACGGCTGGCGGACCTCTATTTGGACCAGCGTTTTTGGGACGAGCGAACCGTCCGATCCACTATGGACATTTGCTTGACCACCGTGGCCGTTGCCGAAGATCGGCGTCTCTGCCAGGCCGGTCTGGGCGAAAAGCTCATACAATCGCCGGGAGGAGGCGCAGAGGACGTGTCGTCGGTGGTCGCACAAACGGTCGGCGCCGTCTTCTATTTCATGGAGCGCTACCAGGATGTCTGGGAACATCGTTCGGAGGTCCACCCCGTTCTGCACACCGGCATTCCCTATGTTCCGCAGCCAGACCGCGGTCCGATCAATATCGATCGAATGATGCGCGGCTTCCGGCTGGGCCTGCGCGATCTGCTTCCCATCTGGGAGATCATCCTCTCGCCCGAGACCTTGTCCGGCATTCTGCCGTTGGGATTGATCGAACGAGAAGATTTTGTGTTTCCGCCGCAGTTATGGGCACAGACGGTCTATGACTTCGCGCTGGCCTACCACGAAAAGGTTCTGCACCGGGAACACCTCCTCAAATCGTTGACGCCGCTTTACCTGGGTCAGATGGCCTCCCTGGTGCTCCGAACGCACAATCAGAAACCCGAGGATGTGGAGACGTGCATTGAAGAACTTTGCGAGGCCTTTGCTCGAATGAAGCCCTACCTGATCGAGCGATGGAGGTTCTCATGAAAGAAATGTGGGAAGACGCGATGCTCGAGGCGTTTCATGAAACGAGTCGGCGATTGGGAATGTTTTTGCCGAAGTTGCTCGCTCTGCTCACCTTTCTCGTGCTCGGCGTCGTGGCAGGGCGGTTGGTGAAGATGCTGATGATGCGGGTGCTGTCGGCGCTTCGTTTCGATGCCTTTTGTGAGCGGATGGGATTGATGCCGGCCCTCGCCCGAGCGGGCGTCGTGCAGCCGGCGTCATTGCTCATCGGCCGGTTGTCGTTCTGGACGGTCTTCCTCGTGTTTACGCTGATGGGCATCGACGCATTGAGTTTGCCCGCCACCGCCAATTTGATGGGTCTATTGCTCGAATTTCTGCCCAATGTACTGGCCTCCGCATTCTTACTGTTGTGCGGCGTGCTGTTGGGCAATTTTTTGGGCGAGGCCGCGTTGATCGCGGCGGTGAACGCGCAAATCCAAGAAGCCCGACTGATCGCGCACTTCGTCCGCTGGGGTCTGTACCTGTTCACCGGCGCGATGGTGCTGACGCAGCTGGGTATTGCAAAGGAAATCGTGGTGGCGGCGTTTTGCATCTTGTTCGGCGGGATTGTGCTGGCACTGGCGATCGCAGTCGGACTGGGCGGCCGCAATATTGCCCGTGACAAGCTGGAGCGGCGTATGCGCCGACGGGAGACCGAGGAAGACGAGCTGACCCATATCTAGCTCGGTGCGAGGCCAGGAACTCGGGAAGCATGCAAGGAGCTGTAC
>JBKPKC010000267.1:0-3675 GCA_046765595.1 Nitrospirota bacterium | reverse complement strand
GGCTATGGGCGTATTCGGCGGCATTGAGGCAGGCGGGACGAAATTCGTCTGCGGCATCGGCACCGGCCCTGAGGATCTGGAAACCGTCTCGTTTCCCACCGTTTCGCCGGCGGAGAGTCTCAGCCGGGCCGTCGAGTTTTTTCAAACAACGGCGGGTCTCAGGTTGTCGGCTCTCGGCATTGCCTGCTTCGGCCCGATCAATCTCGACCAGAAATCGTCGACCTTCGGCGAAATTACGACCACGCCGAAAAGTGCCTGGCGCAATCTGAATATCGTCGAGGCGATGGCAAAAGCATTGGCTGTGCCGGTGGCGTTTGAGACCGACGTCAATTCGGCTGCGCTCGCCGAAGCGGAGTGGGGAGCCGCCAGAGGGGTTGAAGATTGTGTCTACATCACGGTGGGAACGGGGATCGGGGGCGGCGTCGTGGTCAGCGGGCGTCCGCTTCATGGATTGCTGCATCCGGAACTCGGGCACCTCCGGATTCCACAGCATGAGGACGACACGTTTGCGGGCAGTTGTCCATTTCATGGCAACTGTCTCGAAGGTCTGGCCTCGGGACCGGCTCTCACAGCACGATGGGGTTGTCCTCCTGAGACGTTGCCGCCAACGCATCCGGCCTGGGAAATGGAAGCGCACTACCTTGCGGCCGCGGTGTCGACAGTCCTCTACACGTTGTCGCCTCATCGCATCATCTTGGGCGGCGGAGTCATGCAGCAGGCTGCGCTGTTTCCAATGATCCGCGGGAATGTCATGAGAATGCTCAACGGCTATGTAAACAAACCACAGCTCAATAAGGCAATCGATCATTATATTATATTGTCCCGCCTCAGCTGGGCAGTTATTCGGGTGTGCTGGGAGCCATTCTCCTTGCGGGGCGAGCGTTCAGGGCATCGGTTGACAATGAATAGCCCGTACGGCAGCAATCAGTTAGTATGGACGTAGTATGAACGCGGCTCTTACGGGCGAGCGGCCTAGAGATACCCCTAGTTCTCCTCTAGGGTTCTTCGTGCGCAGCTAACACTAGGACCGGTCCAACGCCAGGGGGCAGGGGATGGGTGCGAGCGAGCGGGAGCGACGGCGTCCCGGGAAAGCGGTTGCAAAGCAACCGGTGGGTCGGGCGGGTGAGAAAAGTGGTCAGCTAATGGAAAGCGCGCAGCAAGTGTTTCGATTCACGGGGTGCAGCGAACTCCACGAGATTCTGGGGAAAACGGCGGAAGACGAGCGCCGCCTGGTGGAGCTGATCGAGGAGGTGCCCCTCGATTCGATCTATTTTCACACACACAGCTATTTCCTCCGTCACAGTTATGTGGAGCGGGTCTATCCGAACGATTTTGCCCAATGGGTGGCCATGGAAGTGCGAGATTTCGTCCTGGGGGAACAGTTGGCCGTGGTGGATCCGTTTGCGTTTGCCAACCTCGAAACCCTCCGCGATGAGTTGCTCTCCATCATCGACGATCATCTTTCCCGAATGCCCATCGTGCCGCGGGTGATGTACGGGTCGCCCTTTCATTTCAACCAATCGAGAATCATGAAGGTGCCAACGGGCGTTGAGGTGTCCACCTTGCGCGCATTCCGCCATGCACTCGCCGAAGTAGAAGTGAGCGCCATTTATTACCATGTCTTCGAAGCACGTCATCGTCTGGGCACTTCGGAGAACGACTTTTCTGCGTGGGCGCTCAAAAGCTTGGACATGCCTGACCTCGCGCACCGATTGCGGTCGATCAATCCCTACTTGGGCAGCCTCGAACGTCTGCGCTCCGCCCTGATCAGCGTGTGTGATGAATTCATTGCAAGAGAAGCTGACGCGGGCGTAGAGGCGGAGTAAGAGATGGCCGATCCGCTGTGGTACAAGGACGCCGTGCTGTACGAACTTCCTGTGAAGGCGTTTTTCGACGGGAACGACGACGGCATCGGAGACTTTCGCGGCCTCACGCAAAAACTCGACTATCTGCAGTGGCTGGGAGTCGACTGCATCTGGCTGCTTCCGTTTTTCCCTTCTCCGCTCCGCGATGACGGCTATGACGTGGCTGAGTATCGAGGAGTCTTCCCCGATTATGGCACCTTGGCCGACGTGCGCCGGTTTCTCGATGAGGCGCATCGGCGCGGCATGCGCGTGATTGCCGACTTGGTCTTGAACCATACCTCCGACCAGCACCAGTGGTTCTTGGAATCCCGCAGCTCCCCGACGTCGCCCAAGCGCGGCTATTACGTGTGGAGCGATACGGACAAGAAATATGAAAAAGCGCGCATCATCTTCATTGATACGGAGAAGTCGAACTGGACCTGGGATCCCATGGCTCAGGCCTACTACTGGCACCGCTTTTTCAGCCATCAACCGGATTTGAACTATGACAATCCGGAACTGCGGAGCGCCATGCTGGACATCCTGGCCTTCTGGCTGGATCAAGGCTTGGACGGCTTTCGGTGTGATGCGGTTCCCTACTTGTTCGAACGCGAGGGAACGATCTGCGAAAACCTTCCTGAAACCCATGCCTATCTGAGGGAGGTCCGGAAGCGCATCGACCAGCAGTATCAGGGGCGGATTCTCTTGGCTGAAGCCAATCAGTGGCCGGCCGATGTCCGGCCGTACTTCGGAAGCGGCGACGAGTTCCATATGGCCTTTCATTTTCCCTTGATGCCGCGCCTCTTCATGGGCCTCCGGAGCGAAGATTGGCGTCCCATTCTCGACATGTTCACGCACACGCCGCCGATTCCCGACAACTGCCAGTGGTGCGTGTTTCTCCGCAACCATGACGAACTGACGCTCGAAATGTGCTCCGGTGAAGAGCGCGACTATATGTACTATGCGTACGGCCGTGACCCTCAAATGCGTCGGAACATCGGCATCGCCCGCCGTCTGGCGCCGCTGCTCGACAACGATCGACGCAAAATCGAGCTGCTCAACAGTCTCGTCTTTACCTTGCCCGGCAGTCCTATCGTGTATTACGGAGACGAAATCGGGATGGGGGACAATATCCATCTGGGAGACCGCAACGGCGTGCGGACGCCCATGCAGTGGAGTGCGGACCGTAATGGAGGATTCTCCAAGGCGGACGGCGCTGCGTTGTACCTGCCGCTGATCGCAGATTCAGTCTTCGGCTATCAGTCCGTCTCCGTTGAGGCCCAGCTGCAGACCCCTCATTCGTTGTTGCACTGGATGCGGCGGCTGATTGCCATCCGGAAGCGATACCAGGCTTTCGGTCGGGGGACGATCCGCTTCCTTCGCCCGCGCAATGAAAAAGTGCTGGCGTATCTCCGTCAATATGGCGAGACGGTCCTGCTGCTGGTCCATAATCTCGCCGCATCGGCTCAGGCCGTGGAACTGGATCTGGCCCAATTCTCCGGTGTCACGCCGGTCGAGCTCTTTGGGGACTCCCGATTTCCGCCGGTGCGCAATCAACCCTATGTCCTCAGTCTCGCGCCCTATGGCTACTATTGGTTCACGCTGGAACGTCAGAGCGGCAGCGAAGGCAGTTACGGCATCGAAGAGACGCTCATTTAGGAGTAGGCGGTACACGAGATGGCACAAAGTCTTGACGAGTATCGGGACGTCGCCCCCAAGGGCACCGTCGATTTTCTCCACCGCCTGAGTGAGTCTCTCACCGGCCGGCACTTCGTGCACATCAGTGCCGTTCGCTATGGAGGCGGGGCAGCCGAGCTGCTCCTGTCTCTTA
>JBKPKC010000266.1:0-9823 GCA_046765595.1 Nitrospirota bacterium | reverse complement strand
TTGTTTTTCACATCGGGGCTGCCGGACGGCAGCCCCGCTTATCTCCTTCCTAGAATTGCCCATCTCGCTGATGCGTTTCCCGGCCGGATGAACGGCCGTCTTGCAGTCCCGGGAAGTTGATCTACCACAAGGAGTGTTAATGTCCATGTTTGCTCAGATGAGTGTGCCCCCGTTTCTTGCCCAGCGATTGTTGCAAGCTGGGATCACGTCCCCTTCGCCGATTCAGGAAGCGGCTATTCCACCTGCTCTTGCCGGGCGGGACGTCATGGCGCAGGCCAAAACGGGGAGCGGAAAAACCCTGGCCTTTCTATTGCCGATGATCGAGCGGGCGTTGCGGCCTGCCTCAAGCGAAGGCACGCCGCCGGTCCCATCAGGTGGTTCGGCAAAAAAAGGTCCTCAGTTTTTGATTCTCGCTCCGACCAGAGAGCTGGCCCTTCAGATCGATACGGAACTGCGAAAATATGCGCCGCCGGCGGTCACATCACTGGCTGTCTACGGCGGGACGCCGATCGAGCGGCATTACCGCGCGCTTCGACATGCGCCTAAGGTCGTCGTCGGGACGCCGGGCAGACTACTGGACCTTGCAGGGTCCGGCCACCTGTACCTTGGCGCCGTGACGTGGCTGGTGATGGACGAGGCGGATCAGATGTTGGATCGCGGATTTCTTCGTGATATTCAGCGCATCCTTGGTCTCCTGCCCAAGGAGCGGCAAACCTCGTTGTTCTCTGCCACGTTCTCGCCGGAGATCCAGCAACTGGCTCGAACGATGCAGCGGGATCCTATCAAGATCTCCGTGGATCCGGGAATCAGTAGTCCGACGACGATTACGCATGCCTACTACGTGGTGCCGGCCGAGCAATCGCGCACCCAGCTCGTGCACACTTTGCTCCGGGCGGTGAAAGCCGGTGAACGGTCCATGATTTTCTGTGATCAGAAATACAAAGTTCGGCGATTGGCGGCCAAGCTGGGCGGGGAGACCGCTTCGGTGGGTGCGCTCACCGGCAATCACAGTCAATCCCAACGAGAGCGGACGCTCGGTGCATTCCGTGCCGGACGACTCACCTCACTGGTCGCCACCGATGTCGCGGCACGAGGTCTCGATATTCCGGATGTGGCGCAGGTCATTCACTATGAGCTGCCGGTCAATCACAACTCGTACGTCCATCGTGCCGGTCGGACCGGTCGTGCGGAAAAAGAAGGCGCGACGTTTTTGATCTTGTCTCAGGCTGAAGAGCGAGAATACCTCCATATGGTACGGCAGCTGAGAATTCAGACGAGGAAGCTTTCGCTTCCTGTCCTGGCGGCGTTGCCTCCGGCAGCGACGATCACAGAGGAGCGACCCACACATCGCCGCACCCAGCACCGTCACAGCCATCAGGCCTCGCAGACGGTTCAGAACAGCCGGAACGGCACGGGAAGAGAATACCGACCCTCATTTCGTTCTGAACAGCCGCGACGGTTCGGGCGTTAACGCCGTCGGTCGCATCATTTGCATCACGATCGACACGCGGTCGATCGTGATGCACTCCCCAAGACGGGCTCCCTTTCCTCGTGGTACAGTAATGGCCAGTTGGACGCCTCATGCCACCGTTTCACCTTGAAGCTCCATTCAAGCCCACTGGCGACCAAGGTCCGGCCATCGATGCCTTGGCAGCCGGCGTGCAGGAGGGTCGGAAACATCAGGCCCTCCTCGGCGTGACCGGTTCGGGCAAAACCTTTACGATGGCCAATGTGATTGCGAGGGTGCAAAAACCCACCCTCGTCCTGGTGCACAATAAGACGCTGGCCGGTCAGTTGTATCAGGAGTTCAAACAGTTTTTCCCCCATAACGCCGTCGAATATTTCATCAGCTACTACGACTATTACCAGCCGGAAGCGTACATCCCTCAGACGGACACGTACATTGCGAAGGATTCGTCGATCAACGATGCCATTGATCAAATGCGCCATGCGGCGACCACCTCGTTGCTGCAACGCAACGACGTAGTGATTGTGTCTTCGGTGTCCTGCATCTACGGTCTCGGCTCGCCTGAGGTCTATCACGGCATGGTCGTATATCTCGAGGAGGGGATGGAAATCCGGCGGGAGCAGATACTCGCCAAGCTCGTCGACATCCAGTACGCGCGCAATGACGTCGATTTTCACCGGGGGACATTCCGTGCGCGGGGCGACGTCATCGAAATTTTCCCCGCTTCCAACGAAGCTGTCTCAGTCCGTGTCGAGCTGTTCGGCGATGTGGTGGACGCCATTCACGAAATCGATCCGTTGACCGGGAAATCGATCCGGAAACTTCCCAAAACCGCCGTTTATCCGAATACCCACTACCTGATTGCTCCCGACCGCTATCAGCGGGCCATCAACGGCATTGAGGAGGAACTAGAAGAACGCATCGCGTACTTCAAGAAGCATAATCAGCTGCTGGAAGCTCAACGCATCGCCCAGCGGACCAAGTTCGACCTCGAAATGATCCGTGCGATGGGGTATTGCCATGGAATCGAGAATTATTCGCGTCATTTAAGTGGTCGGGCACCAGGCGAGCCTCCGCCGACGCTGATCGATTACTTTCCGAAGGACTATCTGCTCATCGTCGACGAATCGCACGCCACGATTCCGCAGGTGGGCGGGATGTATGAAGGCGACTACTCGCGCAAACGTACGCTCGTCGAGTATGGGTTTCGCCTCCCTTCGGCCGTCGACAACCGCCCTCTGAAGTTTCATGAATTCGAGCTTTATGTGAACCAAGTCATCTATGTGTCGGCGACGCCGGGTCCCTACGAGGTGGAGCAGACCGGCGGAGGGGTGGTGGAACAGATTATCCGCCCGACCGGCCTTCTGGATCCGGTCATCGAGGTGCAGCCCGCCAAAGGGCAGGTGGATCATCTGCTCGGAGAGGTGCGCGAAGAAACAGCGCGGGGCGGTCGTGTGCTCGTGACAACGCTCACCAAGCGCATGGCCGAGGACCTCTGCGAGTACTATCATGAGCTGGGGGTCAAAGTTCGCTACCTCCACGCCGACATCAAGACGCTCGAACGCGCGGAGATCATCCGCGATCTCCGGCTCGGCCGATTCGACGTCTTGATCGGCATTAATCTTCTCCGCGAAGGGCTCGATCTGCCAGAGGTGAGTCTTGTCGCCATCCTGGACGCAGACAAAGAAGGATACCTGCGATCCCATCGCTCGCTGATTCAAACGGCCGGCCGGGCCGCCAGAAACGTGCGGGGACGCGTCCTGTTCTATGGCGATGTCATCACCGTCTCCATGCGACAGGCTATGACGGAAACCGCCCGCCGAAGGGCGATTCAGGCGGCGTTTAATGAAGCGCATGGCATCGTGCCGATGAGCATCCACAAGGCGGTGCTCCAGCTCGAGTATGCGGAAGCCTATGCCGAGCCGGAACAATTGACGCTCGCCGCCGAGCCGGCCGCAGACTATTCCGACAATGACGATGCCCTTGAGCAGCAGATTCGCCGGCTCGAGTTGGAAATGAAAGCTGCGGCGAAAGAATTAGAATTCGAGCGCGCTGCGACCATCCGCAACCGCATCAGGACGCTCCGATTGCGGGAGCTCGAGCTCAAGTCGGGCGGCTAATGCCCGTCTAGACGTTTTTGTACAGGTAGATCCCGAGCAGCATGCCCAGAATGCTGAGAAGGCTGATCTTGAAGCTAAATCCCAACGTGAGCTTGACCAGAATGAGGTCAATGGTCAACGGCGGGCTAATGCCGGGGGTGAAGTTGGTGGCAAAGAGCGTCTGAATGGTTCCTTGCGGGGCCATGACTCGTAGGATCTCCCCCAGGATACCGCCGAGCAACCCGCCGATCAGCAGGAATATCAGCAGCAGCCAGGGCGATTTTCTCACGTCAACGGCCTCTTAAACTGTTGATCAGACTCAGCGATTCTTCGAGGTCGACGATATCGGAAGGGGTCTACCCTGTCAACCAGAATGCCGCTCGCTGCGCCTTGACTTCTCCAGGGGGCTCCATTAGACTGCCCGGTGCTCTTTTGCTAGATTTTTCGAGGCGATCGAAGATCTATTGATGAAGCTTCGATTGCCTTTTTCTTTGGTGCTGGATGCTGGATCAACTCAGCGAGAAATTCGAAAAAATTCTCAAGAAACTCCGGGGGACCGGTGTCCTCACCGAAGAGAATGTCGCGGAGGCCTTAAAGGAAGTTCGTCTTGCGCTCTTGGAAGCGGACGTAAACTTCAAGATCGTCAAAGACTTCGTGGAGCGTGTCCGTGAAAAAGCGATCGGACAGGAGGTGCTTCACAGCCTGACACCCGGCCACCACGTCGTGAAAGTCGTGTGGGACGAGCTGCGGGCAATGATGGGCCAAGACCGGGCAGGGCTCTCGCTGGTTTCGATGCCTCCGACCGTGGTCATGATGGTCGGCCTCCAAGGGTCAGGAAAGACGACAACGTGTGGAAAACTCGCCAGGTTTTTCAAGCAGCAGGGTAAGCGCGTGTTGCTGGTCGCTGCCGATCCCCGTAGGCCCGCCGCTGCAGATCAGTTGTACAGTATCGGACGCAGTCTGGATATCGATGTTCATCGCCAGGATCGACCGGGAACGACCGCCCAGGATGTCGTCCATGTCTGTTGCGCCGGAGTTGAACGAGGCCGGACACAAGGGTTCGATCTCGTCGTGCTCGATACCGGCGGGCGTTTGCACGTGGATGATGAGCTCATGAACGAGCTCGCCGCCGTCAAATCAGCAGTCATGCCCCATGAGGTCCTTCTCGTCGCGGATGCGATGACGGGCCAAGATGCGGTCACGATGGCCGGCCAGTTCGATCAGCGCATCGGTCTCACGGGAATCGTTCTTACTAAGGTGGAAGGCGACGCACGGGGCGGAGCGTTGCTTTCGATCAGGGCCGTGACGGGAAAACCCGTCAAGTTTCTGGGCGTCGGTGAAAAGCTCGAGGCGTTGGAACTGTTCCATCCCGACCGGATGGCGTCGCGCATTCTGGGCATGGGCGACGTCCTGTCGCTGATCGAGAAAGCTCAGGAGACCTTCACACGTGAGCAGGCCGAGGAGGCGCAGAAGCGGCTGACCACCAACACGTTTACGTTGGAGGATTTCCGTGCGCAGCTCGGACAGGTCAATAAGCTCGGGTCATTGGATCAAATCCTGAGCATGTTGCCGGGCGGCCAGAAACTGAAAGGCGCCATGGACGGCCAGGTGCCCGAGCGGGAGCTCAAGCGGGTCATGGCGATGATCGATTCAATGACTGCGCGGGAACGTCGGGACCACACCGTCATCAATGGAAGCCGGAAGAAACGGATTGCCCGTGGAAGTGGAACGAATGTGACCGAGGTGAACCGGCTGATCAAACAGTTTCTTTCCGCAAGAAAGATTGCCAAGGTGATGACGGGTACGGCGGGGCGGCATCAACTCGCTCAGCTGCTTCGTTCGATGTGACATCAAGTATCCCGCCGAGTACGCGGGCCATCTGACGCATCTGGATGATGAATCGCACGCCGCAGCCGACCGCTGCAGGCGGCTTATGTAAGGAGGAGGACAGTGGCCGTTCATTTAAGATTGACGAGGACCGGACGACATAAGCGACCGATCTACCGCGTGGTTGCGGCGGATTCGCGCATGCCGCGCGACGGGCGCTTTCTGGAAATTTTGGGCATCTTCGATCCGTTGAAGGAGGCGGGCCTTCCGGAACTCAAGCAGGAGCGAGTGCTTACCTGGCTTCATCAGGGAGCGCAGCCGACGGTGACGGTGAAGACGCTGCTTCGACGCTCCGGGCTGTGGAAGCAATTCGAAACGGAAAAGGCGGCCAAGAAGAAGGCCTGATTCATGACGACTGGCCAGGAGATGGTGACAATCGGGCGGATCGATCGGCCGTTCGGCGTGCACGGCGCGGTGAAAGTCCGATCGCTCAGTGACCGGCCAGGACGATTCGAGGGTCTGCAATCCGTGCGCGTTACCGCTCAGGGCGGTGACGCGGTCGACCGAACGGTAAGACACGTGCGACGGGCCGGTCCTTCCTATATCGTCGAGTTCGCTGGTGTGACCACACCGGAAGAAGCGGGGACCATGCGCGGAGCTTTCCTGCAGGTTCCGCGGGAACTCCCGACGGAGGGAGGCGACGCCTGGTACGAATGCGACCTCATCGGTCTAACGGTGACCGACGAAGAAGGTCATGAACTGGGGTGTGTGGACACGATTTGGGAACTGCCCGCCCATTCTGTGCTGGTAATCAGGCGGGAAGGCCGTGAGGTGCTCATTCCGGCGGTCAAGGAGTTCGTGCGAGCTGTGGATTTTACTCGGCGACGTATGACGGTGCGCACCATCGAAGGATTGGTCGAGACCTGACATGCTGCGTTGTGATGTGATTACGCTGTTTCCTGAGATGGTAATCCCCGTCTTGGAGAGCAGCATGCTGAAACGCGCCAAGGAAAAAGGCCTGCTCGAGGTCCGTGTCCATAACTTGCGCGATTACACCGTGGACAAACACCGTGTCGCCGATGACATACCCTATGGCGGCGGCGCCGGCATGGTTATGAAGGCGGAACCGATTCTCCGCGCGGTGGAAGACATCCGACACCCATACGAGCGGGACGGCGAGACCGTACGGATTGTGCTTCCTTCGCCCCAAGGCCGTCCGTTCAACCAGGCCTATGCCCATGAACTCGCAGCCGATCGCCGTCGGCTCCTGATTGTCTGCGGGCATTACGAAGGTATCGACGAGCGGGTGAGGCTGGCTCTCAAGCCGGAAGAGGTGTCGGTTGGTGACTATGTGGTCACTGGTGGGGAATTGCCCGCCCTCATCCTGATCGACGCAGCGTCCCGGCTGGTCCCCGGCGTGCTCGGCGATCCGTCCTCAATCATCGAAGAATCTTTCGCCGAACCGTTGTTGGAGTATCCGCACTACACCCGGCCGGCCGAGGTGCGAGGGCTGAGCGTTCCGGAGGTGTTGCTCTCCGGGCATCACGAAGCGATCCGCCGATGGCGCAGAAAGGAAGCGCTTCGGGTGACGTATGGAAAGCGACCCGATCTGCTGAAAGATCGGCAACTGACCGTAGAAGATCAACAATTGTTGGATGACATCATTCGCGAGGGCGTGCCCGGTGCGCCGGTGTCATGCGGGGAGGAGGGGTGAAGTCATGAATCAGCTTGAGCGAGTCCAGCGGTCCTTACAGAAAAAATCCGTCCCGCGCTTTGAGATCGGTGATACCGTGCGGGTGCATGTCAAAGTAGTGGAAGGTGAAAAGGAACGCATCCAGGTCTATGAAGGGGCGGTTATCGCCCGCAAGGGCAGCCTCAACACGGAGATGTTTACCGTGCGCAAGGTGTCCTATGGTGTCGGGGTCGAGCGCATTTTCCCCGTCCATTCGCCGATTGTGACGAAGATCGATGTCGTGCGCCAAGGCAAAGTGCGTCGCGCTAAGCTCTACTACCTGCGTGAGAAAAAAGGGAAGTTCTCGCGGGTCGAGGATCGCGAGTTTGTGGCGGAAAGCAAGGCGCAGGCCGCGGCCACACGCGCAGCGGCCGAGCCGGCGGAAGAGCCGGTCGAGGCGGCGGCGGTGAAATCCTAGCTACCATCGCGCGTTCGAGCAGCCACGAGGAGCGGGTGACCGCACGCAGAGTTCACTTCGTGGGTCCCACAGACCAGTTCGAACTGGAAGCCCGTCACCGCGGGTACCGCCGAATCGCCGGTTTGGACGAAGCCGGCCGCGGTCCGCTGGCCGGTCCCGTCGTGGCGTCGGCCGTCGTCCTTCCCAGCCGGTGCCGGCTGATCGGATGCGACGATTCCAAACTTCTCACGGAATCGGAGCGGGAACACCTGTATGTGGCGATCACACGGCGCGCCGTGAGCATCGGCATCGGCTCGGCAACGGAGCAAGAGATCGACCGGCTGAACATCCTGGAAGCCACCCGCCTGGCCATGCAACGCGCCCTGGCCGGCCTCTGGCCGCCGCCAGATTGTCTGCTCATCGACGCGATTTCGCTGCCGGCTTGTCAGATCCCCATCCGGTCGATCGTCAAGGGCGATTCCCTGTGTCTGTCCGTCGCGGCGGCCTCGATCGTGGCGAAAGTGACGAGAGATCGTCTGATGGCCGAATATCACCGGCGTTATCCCCGCTACAATTTTCTCTCCCACAAAGGATACGGCACCGAAGAGCATCTCAAGGAACTTGCGACGCACGGACCCTGCAACATTCACCGCCGTACCTACGCGCCGGTCGCCGATGTGATCGCCCAGCTCCATCAGGCGCGAACCGCCCTGCGTCAATCCAGCGGAAAAGAGCGTGACATTTCTTGACCCCAGGCGGCTCTTTGGGCAAGAAGGAGAGGCGGAGGCTGAGCGCTACCTGCGCCGGAAAGGGTACCGCATCGTTGCCAGAAATCTGCGGACGACCTTGGGCGAACTCGACCTCGTCGCCGAGGACGGCCCGGTCCTGGTGTTTATCGAGGTCAAGGCGCGGCGGACGGGCGAATTCGGCGGTGCGATCCATGCCGTGCATCGCCAAAAGCAGCAAAAACTGATTCGCCTGGCTACGCAGTTTCTCGCTCAGCATCATTGGACGGACCGTTCCTGCCGCTTCGACGTCATTCTGCTGGAGTCGACGGGAACGGCCGTGCTCAAGGTCGAACATATTCAGAACGCCTTCGAGGTTCCGAGCGGCGATCGGCACTGAGGTACGATGATCCAGCTCGTCCATGTCACCAAGCAGTACGACCGGCGGCCCGCGCTGGCGGATGTGACCCTGGAAATTCAGAAGGGAGAATTCGTCTTATTGATGGGCCCGAGTGGCGCCGGCAAATCGACGCTGCTCAGAATGTTGATCGGCGCGGAGCGGCCCGACCATGGGCAAGTGTTTGTCAACGGCAAGAACGTCGGGACCCTCCGGTCCTCCGAAGTTCCCTACTTGCGGCGAAAAGTCGGAACGGTCTTTCAGGACTTCCAGCTGCTGGTCAAGAAATCCGTCTTCGACAACGTCGCGTTGCCGTTGCTCGTCCAGGGCGTGTCCCAGTCGGATATCAAGCGGAAGGTGACGGAGGCCCTGCGGGCAGTCGGCGTGGAACATAAGCGAGACCAATTGCCGATGAGTCTGTCGACCGGCGAGCAGCAGCGGGTCTGTATCGCCAGGGCGATCGTCAACGGCCCCGTCGTGCTGCTGGCCGACGAGCCGACCGGCAACCTCGACCCGGCGTTGACGGCCGAAATCATCGAGCTATTCAAATTGATCAACGCGCGCGGGACGACCGTCATGGTCGCCACACACGATCCCTCCGTCATGACGCAGGTCAACCGCCGGGTGGTGACCCTGGTCAAAGGCGCCCTCTTGCCCGAGCCACAGGTTGGCCGATGAGGACCATCTTCTATCTGGTTCGCGAGGGCTGGGCGAACATCTGGACCAATCGGACCACGACCGTGGTGGCGATTTTTACGACGGCATTTACGCTCGCATGCGTCGGCATCTTCCTGCTCCTCTATGTGAATCTCCGCGCCGCTGCCGGCTGGCTCCAGGAAGACATCAAGATCATGGTCTATCTCGACGATCGAGCCGCCGCGTCGGCCGTTGCGGACATTGAACAGCAACTGCGCGCCGACCGCGCGGTCGGCGCGCTCCATTTTATTTCCAAAGACCAGGCGCTCGGGGAGTTCAAAGCCCACTTCCCTGCCGATTCGCACCTCCTCGAGGGACTCGGCCAAAATCCGTTGCCCGCCTCGTTTGTCGTGACATTGACGCCGCCGTATCGCTCGCCGGACGCCGTCAAACGCTGGGCCGAACGCACCGGTGGACTCGCCGGAGTCGAAAAAGTGGACTACAACCAGGACTGGATCGATGCCCTGTCCACGGTCATACGA
>JBKPKC010000265.1:0-8004 GCA_046765595.1 Nitrospirota bacterium | reverse complement strand
GTGCCGGGCAGACGCATGGAGACAGCCTACCCCCCTCGTCAACCCCTCCGCCAGATCCGGTTTCCCTAGGTCCCGCTCGCGGAACGAAGCGTCTCGGCGCTTCGGGGTGGGCGGGTGAAAAAAACACGAAGCGTCCCAGGTAATCGATTGCGAAGCAATCCGAAGGCGTCTGCGCCAAATGTATTGTTCCGAAGGCAGGTTTGTGAAAGGCCCGCCGGTCTCGGGTGGGATCGCTATTTGAGGATGGGAATGTTCTCAGACTTCTTTACGATGTCGATCGGCTGAAAAACCGGATCGTTGGCGCCTTTGGAGGACTCCGCTTCGATCCGCTGCAGGAACGGAGCCGGACCACTGATCGGCGCATAGCTAAGCGTCGCTTCGACGTCGAACGTCCGGGTATCCTTCGGCGTGGGGAACGTGAAGGTTTCGACGCGCAGCTCTTCCGGCTTCAACACCGTATCCTCAACGACTTTGACGGCCTCGAAGTCGAAGCTGGTTTTCTGGCCCTTGGCGTCCTGATAGACCCGTCCGTAGGTGCGCTTCTCCGAAAAGACGGTCTTGAGATTCTTGCCTTTGATGTCCAACTGCAGGACGACGCTCGCCCAGGCCGGATGCGTCGTCGGGAGATTGTGGGGGACGAGGCTCTGGACGTTTATGGTCACGGTCGTCTTTTCGCCCTCGATCTTGGTTTCGATGTCGAGCTTCGCCGCTTCCTGCCGTAATTTGCCGATGCGGCCGGGAAACGTGTGGTTTGCCACGGTCCGCTTCTTTTCTCCGTTCGCCGATTCAGCGGTCTGCTCAGGCATGTGGCAGGACTGACACTCCTTGCCCGATTTGATCGCTTTGCTTTGGTCCCAATTGCCGAGCAGGTCGTTGGTCTTGCCAAGATTCGCCCCGGCCGGAACGGCCTGATGGCAGTTCAAACAGAGATCGGACTTGTGAAACAGTCCCAGCTCCATGGATTGATGCGCAAGATTCTGCGCGAAATCCTTGTACGGGCCATAGAGCGTTTTGCTGCCCGCCGGTTCATATTTGGGTTCCGGCGGCTGCTTCGTGCGGTCCACCTGCTTGATGAGGTGACACTGCGAGCAGGCCACGCCGTCCATTTGAGGGTCGCCGGATTTCGCCTGGTCGATGAAGAACTGAACTTGCTCCGGAAATTCCCGCACGTGCGGCGCATGGCAGCGGAAGCACAGGGCCTTGTCTTTCCCTGCGGGCGACGCCAGAAACGCGTCGAGCGACGCGCGGAATGCGGGCGAATGGATCGAGCGCGACAACGGGGACGTCTCCCACTCTTCGAACACGCGTTCGTGGCAGCGCTTGCACTTGTTCGAATTGGGGAAGGCCTTATCCATCGTGACGGGCGCCTTGCCGTCCTGCTGGGCGAACAGCCGGTCGCCCAGCCATTGCGACGCCGCGCCACCGAGCAGGACGATGCCCGCAACGACGATCGACAGACCTGCCTTGTGTTGCGTGCGCTGCATATCCCTTCTTCCTTCAGAGAGTCTTGGCCCGGTAGGTCAGCATCCGAGGCTGCGTGTACTCGTCGAGAATCTTCTTGGCGCTCTCGCGCTCCTTGTCGTCCTTGAGTGTGGCGAGATACTTCTCTTTGAGAGCCGCCTCCGGCGTAGGAATGAGCGCATAGTTGAGCACCGCTTCGACCGAGGCGGGCGCGGCGCCAGAAGGAACGGCAAACGAGAAGGGGACCTTCCTGGTGTTCCCGCCTTTGATGAACGGATCAGGAATCGGTCCGCGCAAAATCTTGTCATAGGGCAACCCAAAGTGCTTGGTGTCCTGCGCCAGCATCTTGCCCTTGGCATCCTTGACCGTGATCGTCAGGTCAAATTGCTTCAGCACCGGATCGCCGTCGGGAAAACTGTGCGGGAGGCTGCCGATTTTCACCAGCGCCGTGCCCTCGACCTTCTCGCCGACCTTGCTGCTGTCGATGTCGATGCGGGGCATCCACTCGGCCTGAAGGTTGCGGTTCTTGAGGAGGATGCCGGGAATCACGACGCCCCGGAAGTAATGACGTCCGATCGAGCGGGTCATCGCCCCGCGCTTGCTCGTTGAACTCCCTGTCGACGACTCCATGTGGCAGTCCTGGCAGATCGTGCCCTGGAGAATTTCTCCGGGCAGGTCCTTCTGCGTCACGTCCTTGACCTTGTCGAAATGGCAGGAGGCGCAGTAATTGGCCCCTCGAAACAACGGCGTTTGCACTGCGGGATGCACGAGATTTTCTTCCGGGTCGGCATAGGGCCCGTGCATGGTCTTTCCCGGCTCAATTTTGAACGTCGGAGGCGGTCCGTTGGTGCTCTCCTTGATCAGATGACAGGACGCACAGCCGATCCCTTCAATCTGCGGCTTGCCGGACATCACCTGATCGATGATCTTCTCGGCGTACTGCGGGAACACCGTCGTCGAAGGGACATGGCACGAGAGACAGCGCGTCCGCTCGTCGGCCGTGGGATTGGTCTGCAGCCAGACACCCATCACCGTCCGAAAGACCGGCGACTCCAACGACGTGCCATGCAGCAATGCGGCATCCACCCGGCCGAAGGTTTTCAAATCCGGCGTTTGCTCACGGGCGCCCTTCCATTCCTCATAGTGGCGATCGTGGCACTGTTTGCATTCCTCGGATCGGATGAAGACCTGTTCGATCTCGTCGACCCACTTTTCGGGACTCTGACCATTGGCCTTCTGCGCCACCGCCCCGTCTTGATCGAAGACCACGACGCCAAGCAGGAGCAGGGCTATGCACGTTGCGGCTATGCGTCGTCTGGTCCACATGCGTCAGAACCGCCTAGTCGCGTTTACATCCGACAAAATGAAAATTCACTCCCCATCCGACAGGATCGCCGGGGTCGGCCGGCTCATAGGTGCCGACGGTAAAGTTGCAGTCGTTCATCGCCTTCTTGATATGCCGGCCGAAGTCCAGCATGGTTTTCACTTCCTTCTTGTCGATCTCCTTGATGACGGACCGGACTTTGATGCCCGCGTAGTCGGCGCGTGAATTGCCGATAACCTCGAATACCGCCACGCCCTGAGGCCTCTGAAGCTTGAGTTCCTTCTGAATTTCCTCGTCCACTTCCCCGACGACGACACCGAAGTCCTCGCCGAGTTTCGCCGCCTCATCCACCGTCATGCCGTCGGCCGCCCCGTTGTCGGCCGTCCACCCGGGCAGCGGGAGCGCGCCCAGCAGCCACGCGGCTACGAGCCCTGCACACACAACAAGGGCCCTTCCCTGACGAAGGGCCCCTCTACCGTTCATGCACCTCGTGCGATCTTCTTCCAAGGTCGGCGCCTCTGATGGTCCGATCACCCACGCGATGGTCCCGCGTTCATCAGACCAAGAAACTTAGATTTTCGCAATCGGATCAATGACCAACTGGAACCACGGCGCCACGGCTTTATGGCCGTTTCGTTCCTTGTTCTCTCCGTTCCACACGGCGAAGGACACCGTCTGCACGCGGCCGGGGACCAGCTTCGCCTCGTTGTCCTGCTCTTCACTGCCGAGCGGACGGCGCATCACGACGTGCCAGACGCCGTCCTTCCAGGTCGCCTTGCCCTGCACCCGCCCCTGCTTTTCTTTTGTCGTGAGGGTGCTGAACCCGCCGCCGATCAAGTCTTCCACGGACGAGACGCGGCGGGGGATCACTTCGAACGTCCGCACGCCTTCGCGCTGCTTCTCAGTGCTGCGCGCGGCCCGCCGGTCGATGTCGCTCTGCCAATCGGCCTTCCAGTGCCAGATATTGATGTAGTGGTCGAGCTGGCCCATGCAAAAAAAGGCCGGCGCGTCTCCGAGCGGGAGGCCGATCGCGACACCGTCGCGGAAAGTGCCCGGCGTCAACCGATCGTTCTTCGTGTTGTCCTGCCATTCGAGGAGAAACGCGATGTCGGTGCCGTTGTGGATCGAGCGGACCGTCAGCGCGCGGGCAGTCGGTTCAGGCCAGACCGGGCGGGTGATGACCTGCCCGCTCAACGGCAGCGTCATGGGAGCAACTTTGCCCCAGGCCGCATCCTCGGGCGTCGTCGGCAGATCGCCCTCGATCAGATGGGCGCGGATGACCATGCCTTCCGAACTCACGAGCGGGATGCCCATGCCGCCTAAGACCGCGGCCGACATGATCATGGAACACAAGAGGAACAGGAGAGAGCGGGGCGGAGTCTTGGTCGTCTTGCGCAGCATGCTCATGTCCTGGTTGACCAAGCGAGAGCCGGCTCACGGCAACGATGGCGATTCACACGCCGGGGTCACCCTATCACAAAACATCCGAGCGACCAATTGAACGACCTCGCGAACGACCTCGGGAACGACGTCGCGAACCGGCTGCGGGTTTCTACCAAAGACGCACGCGGCGGATCTTGTTCTCACCGCGCTCGCACATGTAGAGATGCCCGGCGGAATCCAATGCAAGCCCGACTGGAGAATTGACTACCGCGTCGACGCCCAATAGTCCGTCGCCATGCTTGAGCGCACCGGCGGATTCCTTGGCGACGAAGCGCGCGGCGCCGCAGCCGCCCATGTTCTTGTCCTCATAGCCGCTGTCGCCGTTCCCCGCCACCGTGGTGATGATGCCGGTCGCCGCATCGACACGGCGCACCCGATGGTTCATGGTGTCCGAGACATAGAGATTGTCCTGCGCGTCGAAGACCACGGCCTCCGGCGCATGCAGCATCGCGCGGACGGCCGGCTTGTCGTCGCCGTCGTAACCGTAGCGGCACACGCCGGCCAGCGTGGAAATCACGCCCGTGTTCCGATCGATTTTACGCACCCGGTTGCTGCCTTTATCGACGAACACGACATCGCCTTTCCCATCCACGGCGATGCCGACGACGTCGTAGAGGCGGGCGTCCATGGCGGGCCGGCCGTCGTCCAAGTACATCGACATGTCGAGGCCATCCGAGCAGACCGGCATGAGCCAGCCGTGATCGTCGCTGAAATCGATGCCGATCGCATCGCCCGAGAGGACCACCAGGTTTCTGGCCACGAGCGGCTGCTCACGGGCATCATCCTCGGCGGACCAGGTGCCGGCGATGGTGGTGACCATGCCGGTACGGGGATCGTATCGGCGAATCTTGTGCGCTTGCGTGTCGGCGATATAGAGCACATCGTCTTTGTCGAACGCCATGGCCGCGGGCCACGTGAGATTGACCTCGAGCGCCGGGCCGTCGCCGTTGAACCCGTGTTGGCCGGTGCCGACAACCGTGGTAATGATGCCGGTGTCGCGGTCGACCTTCCGGATGCGGTTGCTGCCGGAGTCGCAGATGTAGAGGTGGTTCTGCGAGTCGAAGGCGACGTCGAGCGGCAGATAGAGGCCTGCTTCGCCGCTGGGGCCCTCATCCCCGCTATAGCAGGTCTCCCCGATGCCGGCAAAGTTGTGCAGCGTGCCCGCTTGAAGGTCGATGCGCCGGATGCGATCGGATCCCGATTCGGCAAAATAGAACCAGCGCTCGTCCTTGTCGAGCGCCGCATGATGCGGAAGCGGAATGCCGGCCTTGACCGCGCGTTTGCCGTCTCCGGTGCTGCGCGCCTTGCCGTTTCCCGCGAAGGTCTCGATGTAGCCGACCGCGAGCTGAAGTTCGGTGTCCATGGCGCGCTCAGGCGCGACTCGCCGGCTGCGCCGCCGCGGCCGGTTGTTCTACCGGCGCGGGGGCCGACTGGATCGAGGGTTGAGACGCCGCCATGTGCTGCTGTTGAGCGGCGGCTTCCGCCTCGGCCTCAATGGCGTCCGCTTCATGCACCGACTTCTTGAAGCCCTTGATGGCCTTCCCCAATCCTTCTCCCAGCTGCGGCAGCTTGCCCGCGCCGAAAATGATCAGCACGATGAAGAGGATCAGGATCAGCTCTGTAAATCCCATACTTCCAAACATGGTGTGTTCCTCCGGTAAGGTAAATCAGGATGCGCTGGTTTTCGTCCGTTTCGCGAAGCGTTCTTTCAACCGCTGCCTCGCCTGCTCGGCCTGCTCGAACATTTTGCACTTGTCGTACACGCTGATCAGGTTGTAGTACGCCAGCGGCTCGTCCGCATTGTGCTCGACCGCGTCTTCCATGACCTTGATGGCGAGATCCGACTTTTTGTGATTGAGCGCGAGCTCCATCAGCTTGAAGCTGGCTTCGAGATTCTTGGGGTCCAGCTCGAGCGTGCGGAGATAGCATTGGATTGCCGCATCGATCGTGTTGTAGTCGGAGACCTGCGGATTGTCGAGCTCGACGTAGACGCCGGCCAGGTTGTACCAGGCCATGGGGTCGTCCGGCGTGATCTCGACCAGCCGTTCATAATAGCCCTTGGCATCCATGTACTTCTTCTTGTCGGCGCAGAGGCGGCCCAGATTGAAGAGCGCCAGGACGTCGTGCGCGAAGACATCCAATGCCCGCTTGAATTCACCCTCGGCCTCATCAACCATGTTCTTGGTCGCGTAGATCGTGCCGAGATTCGAGTAATACATGGCGAGCGAGCGGTTCATTTCCGCGCGGATGCCTTCCGCCATCTCGATCGATTTTTTCACCTCGACCAGGGCATCGTCCAACCGGCCTTTGCTGAAGTAGAGCTCGCCTAACCGACAGCGGGCCTGAAAATCGTCGGGCTCGGCGGCCAGCAGCTTTTCCAGTTCGACGATTTCCTCATCGGGATTCAACGGTTGATCGCCCGGATCGACCGCAGCCCTGCTCTGCTCCGAAGACGTCGTTTCGTCCATGACAAGCCCCTATCGCAAAAGATTACACATGTCCGCCGACCAACGAGTCGGTCGTTCTCACGACCGGCTGGTCGGCCACCGCCTGCGGCGCATCGCGCCGGTAGCGGTCCATCGTCAACAACATGACACCCAGCACCACCATCAGCGTCAAATTCGAGTACATGAGCGCATAGCCCGCGATGAACATGAGGCCGACCCCGTAGCCCGCGAGGCGTCCCATGGTCAGCAGCCGGATCACCGTGTAGGACCAGCAAAGCAAGCCGGCCATGTACAAGGCAAAGGGAAGATAAAACGTATAGCCCATGCCGAACTGGAAGATCCACCCGATGCCGTCGGCGGCCTTGCGGACGTTGTAGGCGAGGGTGGGATTGTACCGGTTCAGCAGGTAGTCGAGGAAAAACATCGCGACGAAGATCACCGTGGCCGTGCTCCAGAACCAGATGGCCCGGTGCCGCTGGCGCTGGTTGCGCGAGCGGAAGGAGACGCCGCGCCCGTAGGCCCAGAACACCAGAATGCTGCTCAGGACCATGAACGCTTCACCGGCGCGATGCGCTTCGTACACCATCGGCGGCGCCGCCGCCGTGCCGATGAACGTATACAAGCTGGAGACGATCTGGTAGTAGAGCCACCCGCCGATGCCCAAGAGATACGTCAGGCCGAGCAGCCGGTGCGACCGTTCGTGATGCGTCGAAAGATACTCGCTCATCAGCAGCACGATGGCGGTGAGGGCTGCGGCGTTATAGATCGCCGACCCCAGCATGGACGGCGGCACGAACAAGAAGCCGATCGTGAGCAGCAGCAAGAGCGCAATGCAGGGGACGATGAAGCGGGTCAAGCCCGTGAAGCCCCGCGCAGCCAGCCGGTTGGCCAGGCCGACGGTGAGCCCGAGAAACAATAGGATCGCGACGACGTTCAAGAGCCATTGGCCGACTTCGGTGAGGGCGGTAAAGGTCGGGATGATCCACTGATGATCGGCGGCGAGCTTGCTCAGGTGCATCCCGAGCCGAGACACCAGCCGATAGAGGATCAATTCGAGAAAGGCGACCAATAGCACGAGCTTGATCGTGTATTGGAACAGGAGCGGCTGATCGCTCAGCTTCCCCGTGATCCGTTCGATAGTCGTTGCAGTAGCCGGCACGCGTGCTCCGAAACTCGTTCTGAATTATATCGACCGGCAAAAAAACCGGTCAAATCTCCGTCAGCGCTGGGCGGCGGTCACCGCCCCACGCTCTTCCGCTTTGGCCCGCGCGATGTAGAGCAACCCGTCCGCCATCGAGTAATTGAACGGCAGCTCGCACACCACTTCAC